>JAAZHF010000036.1 GCA_012510865.1 Gammaproteobacteria bacterium | reverse complement strand
CGTAGTCGCCCAGCGGCCGCAGCAGCACGCGCACGCGCGGGCGGCCCGACAGCGGGCGCAGCCGGCGGACGATCATCACCGGGCGGTAGATGCGGCCGAACTGGCGCCAGCGCGGCATGAAGTCGGTGACCTCGACCTCGCCGCCGTGGCGGACGCGCAGGACGGTGCGCAGCACGGCGGTGTTCTTGACGTAGTCCTGGGTGGCGCTTTCGAAGTCCTCGAGTTCGATCGTCCAGTCGCCGCCGCCCGCGATCGGCGAGAGCAGGGCGCAGAAGGCGGGGTCGCCGTCGAAGCCCGGCACGCAGCACCAGCGGATGCTGGCCCGCGGGTCGACCAGGGCGGCCACGCTGCCGTTGCCGATGAGTCCGAGGTCGTGGCTGGCGGAGTTCACGCGGCGGCCCCGATCCAGGCGAGGACCTCGGCCGGTCCGGCCAGGGCGTAGTGCGCCGCGCTCTCCCGCGGCGGACCCACCAGGACGCTGATCCCGTCGTGCGCGTTGACCGCGGCGAACCCGGCCTCGTCGGTGATGTCGTCGCCGGCGAACACCGGGCGCCGGCCCGCGAACGGCGCCTCGCCCAGGAAGGCGAGGATCGCCGCGCCCTTGTCGGCGCGACCGCCGCCGTGACCGGCCGGCCGCAGCTCGATCACGTCGTTGCCGGGCTGCAGGCGGTAGCCGGGCAGCCGTGGCAGGGCCGCGCGCGCGAAGGCCTGGAGCTCGCCGCTGGCCCGCGGCGCCGAGCGCCAGCGCAGGGCCAGGGCCGACCCCTTGTCCTCGACCACGGCGCCGGGGTGGCGGGCGGCGACGGCCTCGGCCTCGGTGCGCACCAGGGCCAGCGCCGACGGCGCGCGGGGGGCCCGGTGGCCGCGGCGCCCGTGGCGGCGCTCGAGCCCGTGCAGGCCGGCCGCGGGCATGGCGGCGGGCGCGAGCAGCGCGTCGAGCGTGGCCAGCGAGCGGCCGCTGATCAGGGCCACCGCACCGTCCAGGCGCCGGTGCAGGGCGGCCAGCGCTTCGCGCAGGTGGCCCGGGACCTTGACCTCGCCCGGCGTCGGCGCGAAGTCCAGCAGGGTGCCGTCGACATCGAGGAACAGCGCGCAGCGGTCGTCGATCGCGGGCGGCGGCGGGAGCACGGGGGTCTCGGCGGCCATGCGGGCATTGTGGCCCAGCCTCGCCTGAAGGTCCCGTGCAGCCCGCTCCGGCGCGGGTCCCGAGGCTTGAATCGAGGGCGGGAAGCCGCATTTCCACGGTATCGCCGGCCCGTGCCGGCCCCCATCCCGAGGCATCCCCATGCGAATGGACAAGCTCACCTCGCGTTTCCAGCAGGCGCTGGCCGACGCGCAGTCGCTGGCCGTGGGCCGCGACCACAACCTGATCGAACCGGCCCACGTGCTGGTGGCGCTGCTCGACCAGCACGGCGGCGGCAGCGGGCCTCTGCTGGCGCAGTCCGGCGTCAACGTGCCCGTGCTGCGCGAGCGCCTGGGCGAGATCCTGGAGAAGCTGCCCAGGGTCTCCGGCCAGGCCGGCCAGGTGTCCCTGGGCAATGACCTCGGGCGGCTCCTCAACCACACCGACAAGCTGTCCCAGCAGCGCGGCGACGCCTTCATCGCCTCCGAGCTGTTCCTGCTGGCCGCGCTCGAGGACGGCGGCGAGGCGGGCCGCGCGCTGAAGGCCGCCGGCGCCGACAGGGCCCGGCTGGAGGCCGCGATCGACGCGATGCGCGGCGGCGAGCGGGTCACCGACGAGAACGCCGAGGAGGCGCGGCAGGCGCTGGAGAAGTACACCATCGACCTGACCGCGCGGGCCGAGTCCGGCAAGCTCGATCCGGTCATCGGCCGCGACGAGGAGATCCGCCGCACCATCCAGGTGCTGCAGCGCCGCACCAAGAACAACCCGGTGCTGATCGGCGAGCCCGGCGTCGGCAAGACCGCGATCGCGGAGGGGCTGGCGCAGCGCATCGTCAACAACGAGGTGCCCGAGGGCCTGCGCGGCAAGCGCGTGCTCGCGCTCGACATGGGCGCGCTGATCGCCGGCGCCAAGTACCGCGGCGAGTTCGAGGAGCGGCTGAAGGCGGTGCTGCAGGACCTGGCGAAGAACGAGGGCCAGATCATCCTGTTCATCGACGAGCTGCACACGATGGTCGGCGCCGGCAAGGCCGAGGGCGCGATGGACGCCGGCAACATGCTCAAGCCGGCGCTCGCCCGCGGCGAGCTGCACTGCATCGGCGCGACCACGCTCGACGAGTACCGCAAGTACGTCGAGAAGGACGCCGCGCTCGAGCGGCGCTTCCAGAAGGTCTTCGTCGGCGAGCCCTCGGTCGAGGACACGATCGCGATCCTGCGTGGGCTGAAGGAGAAGTACGCCGTCCACCACGGCGTCGAGATCACCGATCCGGCGATCGTCGCCGCCGCCACGCTCTCCAACCGCTACATCGCCGACCGCAAGCTCCCGGACAAGGCCATCGACCTGATGGACGAGGCCGCCAGCCGCATCCGCATGGAGATCGACTCCAAGCCGGAAGAGCTCGACCGCCGCGAGCGCCGGCTGATCCAGCTCAAGATCCAGCGCGAGGCGCTGAGGAAGGAGAAGGACGCGGCCTCGAAGCAGCGCCTGGCCGACCTCGAGGCGGAGATCGCCACGCTGGAGCGCGAGTACAACGACCTCGAGGAGGTGTGGAAGGCCGAGAAGGCCACGCTGCAGGGCGCGACCCGGATCAAGGAGCAGATCGAGGACGCCAAGCTCGAGCTCGAGGCCGCGCAGCGCCGCCAGGACTTCGCGAAGATGAGCGAGATCCAGTACGGCCGCCTGCCCGAGCTGGAGAAGCAGGCGAAGGCTGCCCAGGAGGCGGAGCGCCGCGGCTTCACCCTGCTGCAGGACCGCGTCACCGAGGAGGAGATCGCCGAGGTCGTGAGCCGCTGGACCGGGATCCCGGTGAGCAAGATGCTCGAGGGCGAGCGCGACAAGCTGCTGCGCATGGAAGAGCACCTGCATGCGCGCGTGGTCGGCCAGGCCGAGGCGGTGAAGGTGGTGTCGGATGCCGTGCGCCGCTCGCGCGCCGGGCTCAGCGATCCCAACCGCCCCTCGGGCTCGTTCCTGTTCCTGGGCCCCACCGGCGGCGGCAAGACCGAGCTCTGCAAGGCGCTGGCCGAATTCCTGTTCGACAGCACCGAGGCCATGGTCCGCATCGACATGAGCGAGTTCATGGAAAAGCACGCGGTGTCGCGCCTGGTCGGCGCGCCCCCGGGCTACGTCGGCTACGAGGAGGGCGGCTACCTGACCGAAGCGGTGCGCCGGCGCCCGTACAGCGTGATCCTGCTCGACGAGGTCGAGAAGGCGCATCCGGACGTGTTCAACATCCTGCTGCAGGTTCTCGACGACGGCCGCCTGACCGACGGCCAGGGGCGCACGGTGGACTTCCGCAACACCGTGATCGTGATGACCTCCAACCTCGGCAGCCAGATGATCCAGGAGCTCGACGGCGACGATTCACCCGAGGCCTACACGCAGATGAAGGCCGCGGTGATGGCCGTGGTTCAGGCGCACTTCCGCCCCGAGTTCATCAACCGCCTCGACGACATCGTCGTGTTCCCCTCGCTGGACAAGGCGCAGATCCGGGAGATCGCGCGCATCCAGATGCGCGGCCTGGAGAAGCGGGTCGGCGAGCGCGGCATCCGCATCGAGGTCAGCGACGCGGCCTTCGAACTGCTCGGCAAAGTGGGCTTCGACCCGGTGTACGGCACGCGGCCGCTGAAGCGAGGCATCCAGCAGCAGCTGGAGAACCCGCTGGCGCAGAAGATCCTCGCGGGGGACTTCGGCCAGGGCGACACCGTGGTGGTCGACGCGGACGCGGGGAGGCTGTCCTTCACGCGCGGCGGGCGCACCGCTGTGGCCGGCTAGGGGAGAGCGGCGGCGGCCGTGCGCGGGCGTGGCCGGCGCGGGCCGGAAGCGACGTTGTTCCCTGGGTGCTGCCGGTGAACCCGCCGCAGCCCAACCCCGAGGAGACAATGCATGCGCCATACGACCGCCCTGGCACTCGCCACCCTGATTGCAGTGCCCCTCGTCTCGGCCGACGCCGCGGCCGAGACCATCCGGAGGTTCGTGGTGCAGAACGCCACCGGCTTCTGCCAGGCAGCCCTTCCCGTCTTCGACGGGCAGATCCGCAAGCGCCCCACCGCCGTCGCGAACGAAGGCACGTCCAATGCGTTCGTCTCCTGTTCCATGCAGGGGAACCCCGTGGACGACAATCACTTGATCGACGACATTGCGATCGTGCTGTACAACCGGGGCGCGGGGGACGTCAGCGTGACCTGCAACCTGATCGACGGCTTCCAGGCCGGTGCGACGCTGCACCCGAAGACACTCGTCGTGCCCGCAGGCGCCCGCGAATTCTTCGTCTGGACGCCGTCGGAAATCGGCCGCACCGAGATCGACTTCCCCAATTTCAACTGCAACCTGCCGGTCGGCGTCGAGATCGGCTACGGCTACTACTACCAGACCTACGAAATCGGAAGCTGATGTCCCGGGCCCGCCCGTACCGCGTCATCGCGGTGCGGGCGCCGGGCGGCGCGTCGGCCGGTAGGGCGGCGTCGCCATCACCATTTCGGCCAGGGAATAGGCCAGCTCCCTCTCCGCGAGAACCGCGCCGTCCGCGCCGTGCTGCAGCAGGTGCTTCACCTCGGCGTCGCTGTGCGCGCGCGCCAGCCCCGTGATCGACGGGTTCACCGCCTTGAGTCGCGTGATCGCTTCTCCCGCCTCGAGCGCGTTCGGGATCGCGAACACCGCCATCGCCGCCCGATCGGGCGCCGACTCCAGCATCACCGGCTCCGAGGCCACGTTGCCGCGGACCGCATGGAAGCCGGCATCGCGCGCGGCGGCGACCCGGTCGGCATCGTCCTCGACCACCGCCAGCGGCACCCCGCGCGCGCGCAGCAGGCTCGCCAGCTGGCGGCCGACGCGACCGTAGCCGACGACGATGGCGTGGCCCGACAGCGATCCGGGCAGGTGGTGGCTGGCCGCGTCGGCCGCGACCTCGCGCGCGTGGGCGCGTGCGGCCTCGGCGTCGGCCTTCGCGTCCTGCCGCGCCAGCCAGCGGTCGACGACGCCGAAGGCCAGCGGGTTGAGCATGATCGAGATCAGCGCCGCCGCGAGCACGAGGTCGCGGCCCTGCCCGGGCAGGATGCCAAGCGCCACGCCAAGCGCGGCGATGATGAAGGCGAACTCGCCGATCTGGGCGAGGCTGGCGGAGATCGTCAGGGCGGTGGACGCGGGGTGGCCGAAGCCGCGCACGATGAGGTAGGCCGCCGCCGACTTCCCGAACATGACGATGGACGTGGTGGCCAGCACCAGCAGCGGCTCGCGCAGCAGGATCGCCGGGTCGAACAGCATGCCGACCGAGACGAAGAACAGCACCGCGAACGCGTCGCGCATCGGCAGCGAGTCCTGGGCCGCCTTGTGGCTGAGCTCGGACTCGTTGAGCAGCATGCCGGCGAAGAACGCGCCGAGCGCGAACGAGACCCCGAACAGTGCGGCCGAGCCCAGCGCGATGCCGAGCGCGATCGACAGCACGGCCAGCGTGAACAGTTCGCGCGAGCCGGTCCCGGCGGTCCGCTCCAGCATCCACGGGATCACGCGGCGGCCCAGCAGCAGCATCAGCACCAGCGCGACAACGCAGGCCAGGTCCTCGACGATCAGCCAGCCGACCGCGATCCGGCCGCGCGTGGTCTCGAGCAGGCGCCGCTGCTCCATCGCCCGCAGCAGCACCACCGTGCTGGCCGTTGCCAGCGCGAAGCCGAACACGATGCCGTGCAGCGTGGGCCATCCGAGAAGCGACGACAGCGCCCATCCGAGCAGGGTGGCGACGGTGATCTGCACCATCGCGCCCGGGATCGCGATCGCCTTCACGGCCATCAGGTCGCGGATCGAGAAGTGCAGGCCGACGCCGAACATCAGCAGGATCACCCAGATCTCCGCCAGCTGCGGCGCGAGCTCCTGGTCGCCGACGAACCCGGGCGTGAAGGGCCCGGCGATGATGCCGGCGACGAGGTAGCCGACCAGCGGCGACAGCCGCAGCCGGTGGGCCGCGAGGCCCAGGACGTAGGCCAGCACGAACCCCGCGGTCAGGATGGTGATGAGTTCGGTGTGGTGCGGCATCCGGGGGCGTCCGGTGTGGCCGACCGTGCTGCCAGGCCGGGGGCGGGTTCAGGGGTAGTCGCGTTCCCGCATCCAGCGCGTGGCGATCCACTTCTCGCCGGCGCGCACCGGGGCACCGGCGTGGAAGGACATGGGGTCGGTGCGCGACTGGGCGTCGGTGTACGCGAAGTACACGGCGCTGCCCTTGCGCGGCGCCACCGCGAGGCCGATGTGCGGGAAGGTGGTCTCGCCGCCGGCCTCGACGGCGTCGAGGTAGATGACCAGGCTCGAGACCCGCTGTCCGCCGAGCGACAGCAGCACCGCCTGGCCCGGCTGGTCGAGGTGGAAGTAGTCGTGGTGGGGCTGGTACTCGGCGCCGACGCCGTAGCGCATCACCTGCAGCGGCTCGCCGCGCGGGATCGGAACGCCGGTGATGCGGGCGATGCGCTCGTCGATGCGGGCGACCAGCGGCGAGGCGCCGCGCTGGATCGAGGCCAGTTCGCTGGTCCGGCGCTCGTCGATGACCGAGCCGCCGCGCTCGGAGTCGACCACGCTCGCGCGCTTGCGCCGGGGGCCGGCCTCGGCCACGAGGGCGTCGCACTCCGCGTGGGTGAGGACGTTGTCGAACAGCACCACGTACGGCCGCTCCAGCCGGAATGCCACCCGGACCTCGCCGTGGTCGCAGGCGATGGCGTGCCCGCTGGCGGCCGGGATCGGCGCCACCGGGTGGAAGGGCGGCAGGCGGGGCTCGGCGGCGCCTTCGGGCGCGACCGGTGCGCGCACCAGGCCGTCGGGCAGTTTGTGGGCGACCGGGGCCTGGCCGGCGGCGACGCGCGAGAAGCCCGCCTTGAAGCCGTCGGGATCGGTCAGGACCGCGTTGTACAGCCGGCGCACCTGGATCTCGTTGAAGCCCTGCCGGGCGAGCACCGGCTGGATGCGGTCGAACGGCGCGCCGCCCACCACCTCGGAGTGGAGCCAGGCCGCGACCTGGACGCTGAGCTGCATCGCCATCCCGTGCCTCCGGTTGCGCGCCCCCGCGGCGCGACTCCGACGTTAACCCACGCGGGCCCGGCCGTGCAGCCCGGTAAACTGCGCGGATGATTTCCTTCCGCGATTTCGCGCTCCGCCGCGGCGAGCGCCTGCTGCTGTCCGGCGTCGACCTGTCGCTCCACGCCGGCTGGCGGGTCGGCGTGGTCGGCCGCAACGGCACCGGCAAGTCCTCGCTGTTCGCCGCGATCCGCGGCGAGGTCGAGGCCGACCGGGGCGACCTCGACCTCCCGCCCCGCCTGCGCATCGCCTCGATCGCGCAGGAAATGCCCTCGCTGCCCGATCCGGCGATCGATTTCGTGCTGGCCGGCGACGCCGCCGTGCACGCCGCGCTGCAGGCCGAGGCCAACGCCTTCGCCGCCGAGGACTGGGAGGCCGTGGCCGAGGCCCACCAGCGCCTGGAGGAGGTCGGCGGCTATGACGGCGCGGCCCGCGCCGGGCGCCTGCTGCATGGCCTCGGCTTCCCGGGGGAAGCCCAGCAGCGGCCGGTGTCCAGCTTCTCCGGCGGCTGGCGCGTGCGCCTGAACCTGGCCCGGGCGCTGATGACGCCTTCCGACGTGCTGCTGCTCGACGAGCCGACGAACCACCTCGACCTCGATGCCGTGCTGTGGCTGGAGCAGTGGCTGCTGAAGTACCAGGGCACGCTGCTGCTGATCTCCCACGACCGCGAGTTCCTCGACAACGTCAACACGCACACGCTGCACCTGCACGGGGGCAGGGCGAAGCTGTACGTCGGCAACTACACCTCCTTCGAGCGCCAGCGCGCCGAGCAGCTGCGCCAGCAGCAGATCACGCACGAGAAGGTGCAGGCCGAGCGCGCCCACCTGCAGAGCTTCATCGACCGCTTCAAGGCCAGCGCCGCCAAGGCCGCGCAGGCGCAGTCGCGGGTCAAGCGCCTGGCCAAGCTGGCCGACACCGAGGCGGTGCGCGCCGAGCGGGAGGTGCGGATCGACTTCCCGGCGCCGGCGAAGCTGCCGCACGCCCTGCTGCGCCTCAACCACGCCGACTGCGGCTATGCCGCGGTGGGGGCTGCACCGGCTGTGGGAGCGGCTACAGCCGCCGATGTGGGAGCGGCTACAGCCGCCGCTGTGGGAGCGGCTACAGCCGCCGCTGTGGGAGCGGCTACAGCCGCCGATGTGGGAGCGGCTACAGCCGCGATGGCCGCGGCCCCGATCGCGGCTATAGCCGCTCCCACAACAGCTCCCACAACGGCTCCCACAGCAGAAGCCGCAGTCGTCATCCGCAACGCCAACTTCGGGCTGGAGGCCGGCGACCGCATCGGCCTGCTGGGGCCCAACGGCGCCGGCAAGTCGCCGCTGGTGAAGTCGCTGGTCGGCGAGCTGCCGCTGCTGTCGGGGGAGCGCTACGCCCACCCGGACCTGCGGATCGGGTATTTCGCGCAGCACACGGTCGAGGCCCTGGTCGCGGGCACCTCGCCGATCGACCACCTGCGCGAGCTCTCGCCCGAGGCCTCGACCCAGGACTTCCGCAATTTCCTCGGCAAGTGGAGCTTCCCGGGCGACCGCGCCTTCGAGTCCATCGACGGCTTCTCCGGGGGCGAGCGCGCACGCCTGGCGCTGGCCCTGAT
>JAAZHF010000035.1 GCA_012510865.1 Gammaproteobacteria bacterium | reverse complement strand
CTGCTGGCCAGCGTGCTCGACATGCGCAACCACCCGCGCGAGGAAATGCGCGAGCGCGTCGAGGACGTCGGCCGCCACCAGGCCTTCCGCATGGAGCGCTACCTCAACGCGCTCGGCACCATCGCCGGCGCCGGGCCGCTGCTGGGCCTGTTCGGCACCGTCGTCGGCATGATCCAGATGTTCCTCGGGATCATGGACGTCGGCGTGGGCGACGTGAACGAGCTCGCCGGCGGCATCGGCAAGGCCCTGGTCTGCGCCGCCGCGGGCATGGTGGTGGCGGTGCCGGCGCTGATGTTCCACCGCTTCTTCCGCGGCCGCATCGACGGCTACATCGTCGAGATGGAGCACGAGGCGCTCGCGCTGATGGACGCGGTCGACCCGCGCCACCGCCGCCCGGCCGCCGCCGCGGCCGCCCAGGCCGGGGCCGCGCAGCCGGCGCACGGCGTCGGCTCGCCGGCGGAGGCCTGAGCCCCGCATGCGCATCCGCGACCGCCGCGCCGAGGACGTCCCGGAGATCAACCTCGTGCCGCTGATCGACGTGATCCTGGTGCTGATCATCTTCTTCGTGGTCACGACCACCTTCGACACGCGCTCGATGCTGAAGCTGGAGCTGCCGCGGGCCGACGCGCGCCCGGCCGACGGCGAGCAGCCCGCGCTGAGCGTGCTGGTCAACGCCGACGGCCGCTATTTCATCGACGACCGCGAGGCCCTGCGCACCGACGTCGAGGCGATCAAGTCGACCATCCTCGAGGTCGCCGGCGACGACCGCGAGCGCCCGGTGCTGCTGCGCGCCGACGCGCGCACGCCGCACCAGGCCGTGGTCACCGCGATGGACGCGCTGGGGCAGCTGGGCTTCCGCCGCATCTCCATCGCCACCGCGCCGGAGCCCGGCGCGCCGGTGGCAGGGGATCCCGCGCGATGAGCCCCGCGCCCGCCGGCGGACCGCCGGCGCCGCCCAGCGCCTGGCGGACCTACCGCCGCCTGCTCGGCCACGCGGGGCGCTACTGGCCGCTGCTCGCGGTGGCCATGGTCGGCATGGTGGTCGAGGCCGCGGCCGGCTCCGCCTTCGTCTGGCTGATGAAGCCGCTGACCAACGACGGCTTCGTCGACCCCAAGCCCGACATGGCGGTGATCCTGCCGCTGGCGATCATCGGCCTGTTCCTGCTGCGCGGCGCCGCCACCTTCGTCACCGACTACGGCATCGCCCGCGCCGGGCGCAGCGTGGTGCGCGACCTGCGCGAGCTGGTGCTCGGCAAGTACCTGCGCCTGCCCAGCAGCCGCTTCGACGCCGAAGCCGTGCCGCAGATGGTCAGCCGCCTCAACTTCGACACCGAGCAGGTCACCCAGGCCAGCGCCGACGCGCTGAAGATGGTCGTCGCCGACGGCCTGACCATCGTCTTCCTGCTCGGGCTGATGCTGTACACCAGCCCCAAGGTGACGCTGGCGATGGTCCTGGTCGCGCCGCTGATCGGGGTCCTGGTCTGGTACGTGGGCGGGCGCTACCGGCGCATCAGCCGCGGCATCCAGAACAGCATGGGCGACCTCGCGCACAGCGCCGAGCAGTCGCTGGCCGCGCAGCAGGACGTGAAGGTGCACGGCGCGCAGGCCTTCGAGCAGTCGCGCTATTCGATCCTCGCCAACCGCGTGCTGCGCCTGAACCTGAAGGTCGAGGCCACGCGCGCGATGTCCTCGGCGCTGGTGCAGGTGCTGGCCGCGCTGGCGCTGGCGGCGATCGTCTGGGTGGCGATCCACGAAGCCCTGGCCGGGCGCCTGGACCCGGGCGAGTTCATGCAGCTGATGACGGCGATGATGGGCATCATCCCGTCGCTGCGCCGGATCACCAACGTGCAGAGCGTGATCGGGCGGGGCGTGGCCGCCGCCGAGCGCCTGTTCTCGATCCTCGACGACGCCGAGGAAGAGGACGCCGGCCGCCATGCCGTGGGTCGCGTGCGCGGCGAGCTGGTGTTCGACGACGTCGGCCTGCGCTACGCCCGCGGCGACGGCAGCGCGCTGCAGGACGTCAGCTTCCGCGCCTCGCCGGGAACGGTGACCGCGATCGTGGGCCGCTCGGGCAGCGGCAAGACCAGCCTGGTGCGCCTGGTCCCGCGCTTCTACGAGCCCAGCTCCGGGCGCATCACGCTGGACGGGGTGCCGCTGGGCGACTACCCGCTGGCCGACCTGCGCCGGCAGATCGCCCTGGTCGGCCAGCGCGTGGCCCTGTTCGACGACACCGTGGCCGCGAACATCGCCTACGGCTTCGACGCCCCGCGCGAGGACATCCGCGCCGCCGCCGAGGCCGCCAACGCATGGGAGTTCATCGAGCGCCTGCCGCAGGGCCTCGACACCCGGATCGGCGAGGACGGCTCGCTGCTGTCCGGCGGCCAGCGCCAGCGCCTGGCGATCGCGCGCGCGATCCTGCGCGACGCGCCGATCCTGATCCTCGACGAGGCCACCGCCGCGCTCGACACCGAGTCCGAGCGCCTGGTGCAGGACGCGCTGGAGCGGCTGATGCCCGACCGCACCACGCTGGTGGTCGCGCACCGGCTCTCGACCATCGAGCACGCCGACCAGGTGCTGGTGTTCGACCAGGGCCGCCTGGTGGAGCAGGGCACGCACGCCTCGCTGCTGGCGCAGGGCGGCCTGTACGCCCACCTCCACTCGATGCAGTTCCGCGAGGGCGGCGCGGCGTGAGCCGGCGGCAGGCCCCGCGCTGGTGGTACGCGCCCGACGCCCGCGTGCCGCTGTGGGCGCGCGCCGCCTCCGCGCTCTATGCCGCGCTGGTGGCGCTGCGCGTGCGCCTGTACGGCGCCGGCCTGCTGCGCCGGCACCGGGTCGGCGTGCCGGTGGTGGTGGTCGGCAACCTGGTGGCCGGCGGCAGCGGCAAGACGCCGCTGGCCATCGCCATCGTCGAACGCCTGCGCGCCGAGGGCTGGACCCCCGGCGTGGCCAGCCGCGGCTATGGCCGCGCGCGCGCGGACCGGCCGCTGTGGGGCGAGGCCACGACGCCGGCGGCCGAGGGCGGCGACGAGCCGGTGCTGATCGCGCGCCAGACCGAGGCCCGGGTGCGCGTCGACCGCGACCGCGTCGCCGCCGCCCGGGCCCTGGCCGCCGCCGGCTGCGACATCGTGGTCTGCGACGACGGCCTGCAGCACTACGCGCTGGCGCGAGACGTCGAGATCGAGGTGATCGACGGCCGGCGCCGCCACGGCAACGGCCTCCCGATCCCGGCCGGCCCGATGCGCGAACCCGCCGCGCGCGGCGCCGCCTGCGACTTCCGCGTGCTCAACGCCGGCAGCGATCCCGACATCTCCGCCGGCTTCGGCGAGTGGCCGATGTGGCTGGCGCCCGCGGACGCGGTGCCGCTGCGCGGCGGCCGTCCGCAGCCGCTGTCGTCCTTCGCCGGCCGCCGCGTGCACGCGGTGGCGGGGATCGGCGACCCCGAGCGCTTCTTCGCCATGCTGCGCGCGCTCGGCATCGCCGTGGTGCCGCACGCCTTCCCCGACCACCACGCCTACGTCGCCGACGACCTGCGCTTCGGCAGCGACCTGCCGGTGCTGATGACCGCGAAGGACGCGGTGAAGTGCGCGGCCTTCGTCACCGACCGGCACTACGCCGTGCCGGTCGCGGCGGAGCTGCCCGAGGCGTTCTGGGTCGCGCTGCTGGCGAAGCTGGCGGGATCGCGGACCTAGCCGCACGCGGTCGCGCTCCCGCGGCCGGGGCGCGGCATACAATCGGCGGATGGAACCGCCCTTCGTCGTCGCCATCCCGGCCCGCTTCGCGGCGACCCGGCTTCCGGGCAAGCCGCTGCGCCTGCTCGCCGGCGAACCGCTGGTCCTGCACGTCGCCCGTCGCGCGCTGGCGGCCGGCGCCGCGGAGGTCTGGGTCGCGGCCGACGACGGGCGCATCGCCGACGCGCTGGCGGGCAGCGGGGTGCGGGTCGCCATGACCTCGCCCGACCACGCCTCGGGCAGCGACCGGCTGGCCGAATGCGCCGCGATCGCCGGCTGGGCCGACGACGCGGTGGTCGTCAACCTGCAGGGCGACGAGCCCTTCGCCCCCGCCGCCGGCATCCGCGAGGCGGCCCGGGTGCTGGTGGACTCCGGCGCCGAGATGGCGACCCTGGCGGCGCCGGTCGAGGACGCGGCCACCCTGGCCGACCCCAACGCCGTGAAGCTGGTCCGGTCGGCCGGCGGCGATGCGCTCTACTTCCGCCGCGCGCCCGTGCCCTGGCCCCGCGACGCGTGGGCCGACGCGGCGGCGCGCGACCGGCTCCCGCCCGGCGGCCACTGGCTGCGCCACATCGGGATCTACGCCTATCGCGCCGCCTTCCTGCGCCGCTTCGCGGCCCTGGCCCCGACCCCGCTGGAGCGGACCGAATCGCTGGAGCAGCTGAGGGCCCTGGAGCACGGCTTCCGGATCGCGGTCGGGATCACCCCGGAACCCTTCCCGCCGGGCGTGGACACCCCCGCGGACCTCGAGCGCGCCGAGCGCCGCCTGGCCGCCGGGGAGCCGCGGCAGGGGTGACCAGGGTGGGAGGTGCGGGCGCCCCGCTTGAAGTAAGATCGGCCCTCACCAACGCAAATGGCACGGGGTCGAGATGAAGAAGGGACTGGTTCTGGTGGCGCTGATGCTGTTCGCCTCCGCGGCGACGGCACGCAGCTCGGTCGATGTCACTGGCAACGCCAGCTTCGCCGAGCAGCAGAAGAAGGTCCTCACCGACCTCGCGGACGGCGAGACCTACGCCGAGATCACGCCCGAGAACCGTTCGCGGGTGGTCGAGGCGCTGGGCCGCATGGAGCGCCTCCTGGGCGGCCGCGAAGCCAATGCGCTGCACCCCGACGACCGCGCCAAGCTGATCAACGAGCAGGAAGTGGTCAACACCATCCTGACCCGTGCCCGCAGCGACAGCCGCCTGATCTGCTCGCGCGAGACCCCGATCGGCTCGCGCATGGCCACCACCGTGTGCCGCAGCGTGGCCGAGCGCCGCCGCCAGCAGGACGATTCGCGGCAGCGCATGGAAGCCGCCGGCCGCGGAAGGGCGAACACGATCCTCTGAATGGACGCTGCGCCCGCGCCCGAGTTCCCGTCCGGTCTCGAGTGGCTGAACACCGCCGAGCCGCTGCGCATGTCGCAGCTGCTCGGCCGGGTCTCGGCGCTGGCCTTCGTCAATGCCGGCTCGGCCTGGTGCATGCAGACCCTGGTCGACCTGGGGCACCTGCGCAACCGCCATCCCGACCGTCTCAACGTGGTCGCGGTCCACGTGCCGCGCTTCGAGCACGAGCGCGAAGGCCGGCGGGTGATCCGCCGCTTCTCGCGCAACCGCTTCGCCTTCCCCATCGGCCACGACCCGGACTGGGTCCTGTGGCAGCACTACGGCATCGAGGCCTGGCCGACCGTGGTCCTGGTCGACGCCGCCGGCCAGGTGCGCGAACGCTTCGTCGGTGACGGCCAGCTGCGCGACATCGACGCCGCCATCACCCGGCTGCAGTCCGAGATCCAGCCGCGCTCGCTGAACGAAGAGCGCATCGAGATGCGCCGCGGCGGCGAGCCCATGCTGCCGCTGCGCTTCCCGATCGGCCTCGCGCTGTCGGGCAACTACCTCTACGTCGCCGACAGCGGCCACCACCGCGTGCTCGAGTGCGACCTCAGCGGGCGCGTACTGCGCCAGTTCGGCAGCGGCGGCGCCGGCTTCATCGACGGGCCCATGGAGCTGGCCGCGTTCAACCGGCCGCACGGCCTCTGCGTCGAGCGCGACACCCTGTACATCGCCGACACCGGCAACCACGCCGTGCGCCGCATCCAGCTGCGCGGCGGCGACATCGACACCGTGGTCGGCGCCGGCCGCCCGGGCACGCCCGCGGAAGGCCCGGTCAGCGACCCGCGGATGGTGGTGCTCGACCAGCCGCGCGCGGTGTCGCTGGCCGCCGGCAACCTGTACATCGCCACCGCCGGCGACAACCGCGTGTGGCGCTTCCACCTCGGCGCGCCGGCGATCTCGCGGGTCGCCGGCTCCGGGAGCCTGGCCGTGGTCGACGGCCCGCGCGACGCCGCCGCCTTCGCCGAGCCCAGCTCGCTGGCCTCGGTGCAGCAGGTGGTCTACGTCTGCGATGCCGCCGGCTCGGCGATCCGCTCGGCCAACGCCCGCAGCGGCCAGGTCGCCACCCTGGTCGGGGTCGATGCCTGGACCCACGGCGACGCCGACGGCCCCCGCGGCGACGCCCGCTTGCAGCACCCGCAGGCGATCGCGCTCGATCCGGACGCGCCCGTGCTGTGGATCGCCGACAGCGGCAACGACCGCCTGCGCTCGCTGCGCCTGGGCGGCGGCGAGCTCACCACCGTGGAGCTGCCGCAGCGCCTGCACGCGCCCGGCGGCCTGGCGGTGGCCGACGGCTCGGTCTGGATCGCCGACACCGACGCGCACGCGGTGCTGCGTTACGACACCCGGGACGGCAGCCTGAAGCACGTTCCCATCGGCGAATGAACGGGGACGGCGCCCCCCACGCCGCCCCCGCCTTCGACGGCAAGGCCTTCGTCCGCGGCCTGAGCACGGCGCCCGGCGTCTACCGCATGTACGCGGCCGACGACACCGTGCTGTACGTCGGCAAGGCCGGCGCGCTGAAGAAGCGCGTGGCCAGCTACTTCAACTCCAGCCCCAAGAACGCGCGCACGATGGCGATGCTGTCGCAGGTCGCGCGCATCGAGGTCACGGTCACGCGCACCGAGGCCGAGGCGCTGCTGCTGGAGAACCAGCTGATCAAGTCGCTGAAGCCGCGCTACAACGTGCTGCTGCGCGACGACAAGAGCTACCCGCACCTGCTGGTGACGCGCGAGGAGTGGCCGCGGATCGCGCTGCACCGCGGCCCGCAGTCGGTGCCCGGGCGCTACTACGGCCCGTACTCCAGCGTGGTCGCCGTGCGCGAGACGCTGCACCTGCTGCACAAGCTGTTCAAGCTGCGCAGCTGCGAGGACAGCGTGTTCCGCAACCGCTCGCGGCCCTGCCTGCAGTACCAGATCGGCCGCTGCAGCGCGCCCTGCGTGGGCCTGGTCGAGCCCGCCGCCTACGAGGCCGCGGTGCGCCGCGTGCGCCTGTTCCTCGAGGGGCACAGCGACGAACTGCTGGTCGAGCTCGGCGACGCCATGGAGGCGGCCTCCGCGCGCCTGGACTTCGAGGAGGCCGCGCGCCTGCGCGACGTGCTCGCCAGCCTGCGCGGCATGCAGGCCCGGCAGTACGTCGACGGCCGCGCCGCCGACCTCGACGTGCTCGCGATCGCGATGCAGGGCAGCAGCGCCTGCGTGCTGCTGCTGGCCTTCCGCGACGGCCGCAACTTCGGCACCCGCGCCTTCTTCCCGAAGACCAACGGCGCCGAGGACCCGGCCGAGGTGCTGGCGGCCTTCGTCGCCCAGTACTACACCGCGCACCAGCCGCCGCGCGAGATCGTGCTCGCCCGCGCCCTCGCCGACGCCGCGCTGCTCGAGGAAGCCTTCGCGCTGGACGCCGGCCACAGGGTGCAGGTCAAGACCAGCGTCCGCGGCGAGCGCGCCGGCTACCTCGACCTCGCGCGGCGCAACGCCGAGCACGCCCTTGCGACCCAGCTCGGCAGCCAGGCGGCGCAGGCCGCGCGCGCGGAGTCGCTGCGCGAGCTGTTCGGCCTTGCCGAGCCGGCGCGCCGGATCGAGTGCTTCGACATCAGCCACACCATGGGCGAGGCCACCGTGGCCTCGCAGGTGGTGTTCGACGCCGAGGGCCCCGTGCGCAGCCAGTACCGCCGCTACAACATCAGCGGCATCGAGCCCGGCGACGACTACGCCGCCATGCACCAGGCCCTGCTGCGGCGCTTCCGCCGCGCCGCGGGCAACCCCGACGCCGTGCTCCCCGACCTGCTGCTGATCGACGGCGGGGCGGGGCAGGTGGCCCGGGCCAACGCGGTGCTGGCCGAGCTCGGCCTCGCCGGCATCCCCGTGGTCGGCGTCGCCAAGGGCGAGGCGCGCAGGCCCGGCGACGAGACCCTGCTGCTGCCCGGGGTCGACGGGCAGCCGGCCCGCGAGCTGAAGCCGGGCGCCGACTCGCCCGGGCTGCAGCTGGTGCAGCAGGTGCGCGACGAGGCGCACCGCTTCGCGATCACCGGCCACCGCGGCCGGCGGCAGAAGGCGCGCAGCACCAGCCGGCTCGAGGACATCCCCGGGATCGGGCCGCGCCGTCGCGCGGCCCTGCTCAAGCACTTCGGCGGCCTGGGCGGCCTGCGCGCCGCCGGCGTCGAGGAGATCGCGCGCGTGGACGGCGTCAGCAACGCGCTTGCCGAACGGATTTACGCCACACTGCACGGGTTGGATGCCCCCGGATCCCCATGACCCTGACCCTCCCCACCTGGCTCACCCTGCTTCGCATCGTCCTCATCCCGGTGCTGGTGCTCACCTTCTACCTGCCCTGGCAGTGGAGCAATTTCGCCTCCGCGGCCGTGTTCGGGCTGGCCGCGCTGACCGACTGGCTGGACGGCTGGATCGCCCGCCGCTACGGCATGAGCTCGGCCTTCGGCGCCTTCCTCGACCCCGTGGCCGACAAGCTGATGGTCGCCACCGCGCTGTTCCTGATCGTGCAGGGCCATCCCACGCCGTGGATGGCGTTCTGGGCGGCGGTGATCGTGGGCCGCGAGATCGCGGTCTCGGCGCTGCGCGAGTGGATGGCCGAGCTCGGCCAGCGCGCCACCGTGAAGGTCGCCGCCATCGGCAAGGTCAAGACCGTGGCGCAGATGGTCGCCCTGCTGTGCCTGCTGTATGCGGTCACCCCCGACAAGGATCCGCCGCGGCCCGAGCCCTGGCTGGGCGGCCCGCTGTTCCACATCGGCGACTGGCTGCTGGCCGTGGCAGCGCTGCTGCCCCTGTGGTCCGCCTTCCTCTACCTCCGCGCCGCCTGGCCGGCGCTGCGCGAGGGCGAACGCCGCAGTTGACAGGCTCCGGCTTAACCGTAAAATGGCGGGCTCAACGCGGGAATAGCTCAGTTGGTAGAGCACGACCTTGCCAAGGTCGGGGTCGCGAGTTCGAGTCTCGTTTCCCGCTCCAGTATTTGACAAGGCCCCGGAAACGGGGTCTTGTCGTATCGGTCCATCGGCCTGATGGCAGAGTGGTCATGCAGCGGACTGCAAATCCGCGTACGCCGGTTCGATTCCGACTCAGGCCTCCATTTGTAGGAGCGGCTATAGCCGCGATCAGGCGACCCGGATCGCTGATCCTGTGGGAGCGGCTATAGCCGCGATCAGGCTGCCCGGATCGCGGCTATAGCCGCTCCTACACGGATCGCGGCTGTAGCCGCTCCCACAGGATCGCGGCTGTAGCCGCTCCCACATGGAATCGCGGCTGTAGCCGCTCCTGCACCGGGCGAATGTACGACCTCCACTGCCACCTGCTGCCCGCCATCGACGACGGCGCCACCGACCTGGCGATGTCGCTGGAGATGGCCCGCATGGCGGTGGCCGACGGCATCACCCTGGCCGCCTGCACCCCGCACATCTACCCCGGCCTGTACGAGAACACCGGCCCGGGCATCCGCGCCGCGATCGCCGCGCTGCAGGCCGAACTCGATCGCGAGGGCATCGCCCTCCGGCTGGTCGAGGGCGCCGACGTGCACATGGACCACGACCTCGCCGCGGGCATCCGCGACGGGCGCGTGCCGACCATCGCCGGTTCGCGCTACCTGCTGTTCGAACCGCCGCACCACGTCGCGCCGCCGCGGCTGGAGGAGACGCTGTTCAACCTGATGGCCGCCGGGTTCGTGCCGGTGATCACGCATCCCGCGCGCCTGACCTGGGTCGAGCAGCATTACGAGACCTTCGTCACGCTTGCGCGCCGCGGCTGCTGGATCCAGGTCACCGCCGGCGCGCTGACCGGCCGCCACGGGCGCCGCGCGAAGTACTGGGGCGAGAAATTCGTGGGCGAGGGCTACTGCCACATCCTCGCCACCGACGCGCACCATCCGACGCGCCGGCCGCCGCTCCTGGCCGAAGGACGCGACGCCGCCGCGGCCCTCGTCGGCGCCACCGAGGCCGATCACATGGTGAATACGCGACCTGCAGGCATCGTGGCCGACGCCGCACCGGATACACTGCCCCCCCTGGAGGTGCCCGAGCCGAAGGCACGCCGCCGCGGGCTGCTGGCCCGATTCTTGCGCCCCGCCTGAAGATTCTTTCGCTCCACCGAGGTTCCCCCATGAAACAAGTTGGCCGATTCCTGATCGCGGCAGCATTCGCCTTGCTGTTGGCGGCGTGCGCGTCCGCCGGCAAGCGCGCGGCCATGGGCGCCGAGCTGCCGGCGCCCGACACCACCACGGCCTCGGGCGCCTACGAAGGCGGTACCGACTATCGCATCGGCGCGTCGGACCTGCTCAAGATCAGCGTGTTCGGAGTTCAGGAGCTCGAGCGCCAGGCGCGCGTGAACTCCAACGGCCAGATCACCCTGCCGCTGATCGGCGGCATCATGGCCGGAGGCAAGACCATCCCGGAGCTGGAGCAGGAGCTTGCAGCGCGCTATGCCGACGGCTACCTGCAGAATCCGCAGGTCAGCGTCTTTGTCGAAGAATTCACCAGCCAGCGCGTGACCGTCGAAGGTGCCGTCGCCAAGCCCGGCATCTACCCGCTCACCGGCCGCACTACGCTGTTGCAGGCCATCGCCATGGCGCAGGGCATGGATGAGCTGGCCGACCAGCGCGGCGTGGTGCTGTTCCGCCAGGTCAATGGCCAGCGCCAGGCGGCCGCCTTCGACATGAGCATGGTCCGCAGCGGCGAGATGCACGACCCGCTCATCTATGGCGACGACATCATCGTGGTCGAACGTTCGGGCAGTAAGACGGTGGTGCGGGAGTTCCTGAACCGCCTGACCGCCTTTGCCATGTTCCTCGCGCTGTAATCGCGCTCACCTCAAGGATCGAAGCGAGCAATGCACGACGACAAACTGCCCATTGGGCCGGCCGGCGACGACCCCAACGGAGACCGCTTGCCCGCGCACCGCGGAAGCCAGCTGCAGCCGGCCGGGCAGGGCACGGCGCTGGCGCTGGACCTGTTCAACGAGAAGCGCGTTGACGAAGACGAGATCGACCTGCTCGCCTATTGGCGCATCCTGGTCAAGCGCCGGTGGCTGGTGCTGGGTGTGCTCGGCACCGTGGTCGCGCTGGCGCTGGTGGCCACGCTGATGATGCCCCCCGTCTATCGCGCCACCGCCACCCTGCAGATCGACCGCGAGTCGCTGCAGGTGATGCAGATCGAGGGCGTGGGCACCGCAGAAGGCGCCGCACCGGACTTCCTGCAGACCCAGTACGAGCTGCTCAAGAGCCGCACCCTGGCCGAGCGCGTCGCCAATGAACTCGGCATCGACGAAGGCATGCTCGAGCGCCTTGCGTCCGCCACCTGGTTGCAGCGCGCACGCGCCGCCCTGGCCGCCGATGCGGGCGAGGCGCAGGCCGGCGAAGGGGATCCGGCCGCCGAGGAGGAAGCGGTCCTGCGCAGCGCCGCGCGCCTGGTGCGCGACAACCTGGTGGTCGAGCCCGTGCGCAATTCGCGCCTGGTGCGCATCCACTACGACTCCACGCTGCCGGCGTTCTCCGCCCGCGTGGTCAATGCCGTGGCCGACGGCTTCATCGCGTCTGCGATCGAGCGCAAGTTCGACGCATCCTCGTTCGCCGGCAAGTACCTTGAAGAGCAGCTCGCCCTGGCCAAGGGACGCCTGGAGGAATCCGAGCGCGCCCTGGTCGCCTTCGCCACCAAGGAGAACATCGTGGTCACCGGCGAGGCGGGCGTCTCGCTGGAAGGCCAGAACCTCGGTGCGCTCAATGCCGCGCTGGCCTCCGCGCAGGACGAGCGCATCCGCGCGCAGGCCATGTGGAACCAGGTCTCCGGCGGCGGGGCGCTGCCTGCCGACGCGATCGGGAACTCCATCCTAAACACCCTGCAGCAGCAGCGGGCCACGCTCAACGCGCAGTACCAGCAACAGCTGAAGACCTACAAGCCCGAGTACCCGAGCATGCTCGCGCTCAAGGGGCAGATCGACGAGGTCGACCGCCAGATCTCGCAGGAGCGCAAGGCCATCCGCGCCGGCATCAAGGCCGAGTATGACGCCGCACAGGCCCGCGAGAACATGCTGGTCGCCCAGCTCGCGGCGCTCCGGGACAAGACCCTCGACGTCGACAACCGTGCCATCGATTACAACATCCTGCGCCGCGAAGTGGACACCAACCGCCAGCTCTACGACGGGCTGCTGCAGCGCTACAAGGAGATCGGCGTCGCCGGCGGCGTGGGCAACAACAACATCTCCATCGTCGACCGCGCCATCGTCCCCACCGGTCGCTACAAGCCGAACCTGCCGTTGAACCTGGCCTTGGGCGTGATGCTGGGCCTGATGCTCGGCGTCCTGGTCGCCTTCGTGCTCGAGTTCCTCGACGACACGCTGAAGGCGCCGGAGGACATCGAGCAGCACCTGCGCCTGGCGGTGCTGGGCATCATCCCGATGCTGAAGAAGCAGACCGTGGCCTCGGCGATGGCCGACCCGCGTTCGGCCTTCGCCGAAGCCTACCGCTCGGTGCGCACCGCGCTGCAGTTCTCCACCGACCACGGCGTGCCGAAGGTGCTGCTGGTGACCAGCCCGAGCGCGTCCGAGGGCAAGTCCACCACCGCGCTCACGCTGGCGCGCAACTTCGCGCAGCTGGGCAAGCGCGTGCTGCTGATCGAGGGCGACCTGCGCAATCCGTCGCTGCACCGCACCCTGGGCGCGCGCTCGGACACCGGCCTGTCCAGCCTGCTGGCCGGCGCGGCCAGCGCCAACCAGGTGATCATGGACACCGACGACGAGCGCCTGAAGGTGGTGCTGGCCGGCCCGCTGCCGCCCAACCCGGCCGAGCTGCTGTCGGGCAGCCGGCTGCTGTCGATGCTGACCGTGGCCGCCGAGAAGTACGACCAGGTGATCATCGACGGCCCGCCGGTGCTGGGCATCGCCGATGCCCCGATCCTGTCCAACATCGCCGGCGGCACGCTGCTGGTGGTGCAGGCCGGCGAGACCCGCATCAAGACCGCGCAGGCCGCGCTCAAGCGGCTGGCCGCCGCGCGCGCGCGCGTGGTCGGCGGGATCCTCACGCATTACGACGCCAAGGTCGCCGGCTACGGCTACGACTACGCGTCCTACTATTCGTACGGCACCCAGCCAAGGCTGGCAGGGAAGTAGCGGGGTGTGCCGGGGGGCGACCAGGGGATGACGGGCAGGGGCGGCGAGGCGCTTGAACTCGCGCTGGGCCTGCTGCGCATGCCCGCGATGCGCGGCCCCCTGCGCGCCCGGCCGCTGCCCTCTGGCCTGACCGAGCTGCTCGCGATCGCGTCGGGCACCGCGGGCGCGGCGCGCGACGCCTCCGAGCGCACCGGCTACCACGACCTCGAGCTGGTGGACGCCGCGCGCTTCTACGTGCAGCAGGTGCTGCTCGCGCCCGACAGCGACGCCTACCGCACGCTGGGCGCCCCGCGCGACGCCGACCAGGCGCTGCTGCGCGACCACCACCGCCTGCTGCTGCGCTGGCTGCATCCCGACCGCAGCGGGCCCGACGCGCAGTGGGAATCGGCGATGGCCACCCGGGTCAACCAGGCCTGGAACCAGCTGCGCACCGCGCCGGCGCGCGCGGAGTACGACGCCACCCTGCCGCCCGAGCCCGTGGCCCCGCCGGCCGCGGAGGAGCGCCGGCCCGCGCTGTTCGTCGTGCCGTCCCCCGTGGCCCCCAGGCCCGCGGCGCCCGCGCCGATGGCGGCGGGGCCCGAACCGGTGCCGCCGCCCGTGGAACCGCCGGCGCCCGCCGCGTCCCGCCTGGGCCCGGCCGCGGTGGCCGTGCTCGGCCTGGCCTGCGCGGTGCTGGCATGGCTGTCACTGACCCGCGAGGACGTGGTCGACGACCCGCCGCCCAGCGCGACCGCACCGGCCCGCGGCACCGACGTGCGGCCCCCCCTGGGGCTGGCGTCGGCGAAAAGGCTGCTGCAGCGCGGGGTGGAGGTCCTGCCCGCGGCCGAGG
>JAAZHF010000397.1 GCA_012510865.1 Gammaproteobacteria bacterium | reverse complement strand
TCGCGCAGCTGCCCGCCTACCTCCAGCAGCTGGTGATGGAAAGCCTCGGCAAGTCGGTGCGCAGCGACGGCCGCCCGGCCGGAATGGCGACCGCGCCCGTGGTCTGGGGCGGCGCCGGCACCGGCGCGCATCACAGCTTCTTCCAGGCCCTGCACCAGGGCACCGACGTGGTGCCGGCCGACTTCATCGGCGTGGTGCGCCCGGCGCATGGCCACCTCGAACACCACCAGGCCCTGCTCGCGAACCTGCTCGCGCAGGCGGAGGCCCTGGGCAACGGCCAGCCCTCGGACGACCCGCAGAAGGCCTACCCGGGCAACCGCCCGTCGACCCTGCTGCTTCTCGACGAGCTCGACCCGCGTGCGCTGGGCGCGCTGCTGGCGATGTACGAGCACAGCGTCTACGCGCAATCGCTGCTCTGGGGCATCAATGCCTTCGACCAGTGGGGGGTGGACCTCGGCAAGCGCATCGCCGACGAGCTGCTGCCCGTGCTGCGCGGGGAAGGCGAGGCCGACGACGCCGTGACCCGCGCCATCGTCGAAGAGATCCGCGCAGGATCCGCCCGGTAGGAGCGGCTAGGGCTGCTCCCGCGGAGCGGCCCCGGCGTGGCGCGCCAGGGCCCACTGCACGTGTTCGCGGACCACCGGGTCCGGGTGGTCGCGCCGGGCCGCGAGCGCCGCCAGCACCTCCGGCGTCCCGGGCGCGTTGCCGAGCGCGATCGCGATGTTGCGCAGCCAGCGCGCGTGCCCGCTGCGGCGGATCGCGGTGCCCTCGGTGCGGCGCAGGAACTCCTCCTCGTCCCAGGCGAACAGTTGGGCGAGGGAGGCCTCGTCGAGCCGGTTCCGCGCGCGGAAATCGGGCTCGTCGTGGCGCCGCGCGAACTTGTTCCAGGGGCAGGCCAGCTGGCAGTCGTCGCAGCCGAAGATCCGGTTGCCCATCAGCGGCCGCAGCTCTTCGTCGATCGACCCCTCGTGTTCGATCGTGAGGTAGCTGATGCAGCGGCGCGCATCGAGCACGTTGGGGCCCAGGATGGCCCGCGTCGGGCAGACCTCGATGCACCGGGTGCAGCTGCCGCAGTGCGACGTCGCCGGCGCATCGGGCGGCAGCGGCAGGTCCAGGTAGATCTCGCCGAGGAAGAACCAGGAGCCGCCGTCGCGGTCGATCAGGCAGGTGTGCTTGCCGATCCAGCCGAGCCCCGCGTTGCGCGCGAGCGCGCGCTCCAGCACCGGCGCGGAGTCGACGAACACGCGGTGGCCGAAGGGGCCGACCTCGGCGGCGATGCGGTCGGCCAGCTTCTGCAGGCGGCTGCGCATCAGCTTGTGGTAGTCGCGGCCCAGCGCATAGCGGGCCACGTAGGCCCGTTCGCCGTCGGCCAGGGTCGCCCAGGCCTCGACGTCGTCGCGGCGCCCGTAGTCGAGGCCGACGGAAAGCACGCTGACCGTGCCGGGCACCAGCTCCCGCGGGCGCGACCGCTTGTCGCCGTGGCGCGCCATCCAGTCCATCGAGCCGTGGAAGCCTCGCGCGAGCCAGTCGCGGAGGTGCCCCTCGTCGGCGCCCAGGTCGACGCCGGTGATCCCGCAGCGCTGGAAGCCCGCTTCGCGCACGAGCGCGCGGATCCGCTGCGCGAGCGCGGCGGGGTCGGGCAGGGCGGTGCCGGAGCGCGACGCGCTCGCGTCGCCGGCGTCGGCGGAAGGCGTGGGCATGGTGGGGCGAGTATAGAATCCGTGCGATGCACGCCACCGGAACCGAGGCCGCCACGCCGCTGTTCGACGTCGCCGCGATGCGCCGGATCGAGGCGCAGGCGACGGCGCTGCTCGGCGGCGATGAGTCCGAACTGATGCGGCGCGCGGGGGCGGCGGCCTGGCGCTGCGTGCTCGCGCACTGGCCCCGGGCGCTGCGCATCGTGGTCGCCTGCGGGCCCGGCAACAACGGCGGCGATGGCTACGTACTGGCCCGGCACGCGCTCGAGGCCGGCCGCGACGTGAGGGCGGTGCACGCGCCGGGCGAGGCGCCGCGCAGCGACCTGGCGCGCCGCGCGATGGCGGCCTTCGTGGACGCCGGCGGCCGCGTCTCGACCGCCGGTGCGGGACTGGCGGGCTGCGACCTGGTGGTCGACGCGCTCTTCGGGATCGGTTTCGACGGTCGGCCCGACGACGCGAGCAACGCGCTGATCGCGGCCATCGCCGCCAGCGGCGCGCCGGTGCTCGCGCTCGACGTGCCCTCGGGCGTGGACGCCTCCTGCGGCGACGTCCCCGGGATCGCGGTGCGCGCCAGCCGCACCCTGCAGTTCATGGGCGACCACGCCGGGCTCGCGACGGGCGCTGCCCTCGACCACGTCGGCGTCCTGGAGCTGGCGTCGCTCGACGTGTCGCCCGCGGCCTTCGACGGCGTGTCGCCGCGCGCACTGCGGCTGCGCCCGCCGGCGCTGCGCGGCCTGCTGCCGGTCCGCGCGCGCACCGCGCACAAGGGCGATGCCGGCCACGTGCTGGTCGCGGGCGGCAACCACGGCATGGGCGGGGCCGCCATGCTGGCCGCGGCCGCCGCCCTGCGCGCGGGGGCGGGCCTTGTGAGCGTGGCCACGCGAGCGGCGCACGTGGGCCCGCTGCTGGCGCGCAGCCCGGAAGCGATGGCGCATGCGATCGAGGACCCCATGCAGATGGGGCCGCTGCTGGCGGCGGCCGATGTCTGCGCGCTCGGCCCGGGCCTGGGCCGGGACGACTGGGCCCGCAGCCTCGTGGCCACGGCGACCTCGCGGGCCCACGCGCTGGTGGTCGACGCCGACGCGCTGAACCTGCTTGCCGCGAACCCGCGCCCCCTTCCCGGCGGGACCGTGGTCACGCCGCATCCCGGCGAGGCCGCGCGCCTGCTGGGGCGGATGCGCGACGAGGTCGGGCGCGACCGCATCGCCGCCGCGCAGGCGCTGGTCGCGCGGCTTGGCTGCGTCGCCGTGCTCAAGGGCGCGGGCACGGTGGTGGCGGCCCCCGACGGACGCACCTGGATCATCGATGCCGGCAACCCGGGCATGGCCGTGGGCGGCATGGGCGATGTGCTGACCGGCATCATCGCCGCGCTGCGCGCCCAGGGCCTGGCCGCGGCGGAGGCCGCCGCCGCGGGTGCGCTGCTGCATGCGGTGGCCGGCGACCGCGCGGCCCGCGAGGGTGGCGGGCGCGGCCTGCTGCCCAGCGACCTGGTCGCCGCGCTCCGCGGCGTGGACGCGTGCTGATGTCCTCCGTGCGCAGCGCCTACCTGCCGGATGCGGGCGCCACCGAGACGCTGGCCGCCGACCTCGCCTCGACGGCTCCTGCCGGGGCGGTCGTGCACCTGCACGGCGACCTGGGCACCGGCAAGACCACGATCGCGCGCGCCTGGCTGCGCGGGCTGGGCGTGTCCGGGCCGGTGAAGAGTCCCACCTACACCCTGGTCGAGCGCTATCCGCTCGCCGCCGGCGGCGAAGTCCTGCACCTGGACCTGTACCGCATCGGGAACGCCGGGGAGCTCGAATTCCTCGGCCTCGACGACGCCGACGCCCGGCTGTGGCTGGTGGAATGGCCCGAGCGCGGCGCCGGGGCGCTGCCTGCGCCCGACCTCGAGGTCGCGCTCGAGGTCCTGGACGAAGGACGCGCCTGCCTGCTGCGCTTCCGCGGGTCGACGGGGGACGACTGGGCGGCCGCGTTCGACCGCGAGCGACGTTTGCGCGGGCTTCCTGAACCGTAGCCCGAGGAAGCGGAGGCAGGTGCCGGATTCGTAAGGGAAAAAGTGTTGCAAAGACGGCGGCATGGTGCTTCACTTGCGGCCATGCGCCTCCGGGGAATCCATCTCCAGCAACTCCTGCTCGGTGCGGCCCTCCTGGGCGCGCTGGCCTGGAACCTCGTCCGGGCCGCTGAAATCAATGACTTGCGCCTGAGCGCCGGACCCACGGGAACGCGCGCCGAGCTGCACCTGGACGCCAGGGCCGAGTTCCGCCTCATCCCGCTCAGCGGCCCCGACCGCCTGGTCGTCGACTTCCCGGGCAGCCGCATCGCGCCGCGGGCGAAGCTCCCGGCCGGGGCAGGCGTGGGCAGCGGCGTCCGCAGCGGGCGGCCGGCGCCGGGCACCACGCGCGTGGTCTTCGACCTCGCAATGCCGGTGGTGGCGATGGAGCCGCGCTTCGAGTCCGGGGCGGACGGCCTGCGCCTCGTCCTGGAGTGGCCCGGAGACCATGGCCCGGCCGCGCCCGGCGCTGCTGCCGGCTCCACGCCCCCGGCCGCCGATCCGATCGCGCGGATCGCCGCGGCGACCCAGAGCGGCGCCGCCCGTTCGGCCGTCGACGCGTCCCGGGCCTCGAACGAGGCCACGTCGCGCCTGATCGCAAGCCTTCCCGCCGGCGCAGGCGCGCCGCCGGCCACGTCCACGGCATCGCCGCAGCGGCCGCAGCCATCGAGCGACCCGTCGCCGCGGCAGGCGGTGCCGACCCTTCCCAACGCCGCCGAAGCCGCGGCCAGCGGCGCCGCGCGCCCGCTGGTGATCGCGATCGACGACGGCCACGGCGGCCAGGACCCCGGTGCCGTGGGTCCGACCGGCAAGCGCGAGAAGGACATCACCCTCGCCATCGCGCGCGAGCTCGCGCGCCAGGTGGATGCCACCCCGGGCCTGAAGGCGCACCTGGTGCGCGACGCCGACGTCTTCATCCCGCTCAACCGCCGCGCGCAGCTTGCGCGCGCCGCCGGCGCGGACATGTTCATCTCGATCCACGCCGACGCCGCGGAGAACCGCAGCGCCAAGGGATCGTCGGTGTACGTGCTCTCGCTCAAGGGCGCGTCCTCGCAGCGGGCGCGATGGCTGGCGGACAAGGAGAACGCGGCCGACCTGATCGGTGGCGGCAAGGTGGCGACCTCGGACAGCATGCTCACCAACGTGCTGCTCGACCTCACCCAGAGCGGACAGATGAAGGCGTCGGAGGACGCGGGCAACCACGTGCTCGAGGGCCTCAAGCGCATCGGCAACAACCACAAGCCCCACATCGAGCGTGCCAACTTCGCGGTGCTGCGCACCGCGGACATGCCCGCGATGCTGGGCGAGACCGCCTTCCTCTCCAATCCCGAGGAGGAAAAGCGGCTGGGCGATCCGGCGTTCCAGTCGAACGTGGCGCGCGCGGTGCTCGACGGCGTCAAGACCTACTTCACCAGCCAGCCGCCCC
>JAAZHF010000462.1 GCA_012510865.1 Gammaproteobacteria bacterium | reverse complement strand
TCTATGGCGAGTGCACTAAAACCGATTGTCGCTTGCGTACGCTACCTAATATTCGCGAGATATCGCTCGATGAAATTGGCGACGTGCGTTTGCGCGACGTAGATGTGGCCGACCTGCTAGGACGCGAAGAGATTGTCTTAAATACGCGGGCTGTGTCGGGCTATATTGCGGGCGAAACCGTGCTGGTAACCGGCGGTGGTGGCTCGATTGGTTCAGAACTTGTGCGCCAGTTGTGCAAAGTCGCGCCCGCTCAAATTATCATCTTTGATATTTACGAAAACGATGCTTACATGCTCAGAAACGAACTTCTTGCCGAGTATGACGATATCAACCTCATAATCGAGGTGGGCAGCGTTTGTAATGAAGCACGCGTGACCGAAGTGTTTGCCAAGTATCGCCCTGGGGCGGTGTTCCATGCTGCGGCGCACAAGCATGTCCCCCTTATGGAGGCCTGTCCGCGCGAAGCGGTACATAATAACGTATTTGGAACGCTGAATGTGGTAAGTGCGGCAGATGCCTTCGGTGTGGAGCGGTTCATTTTTATTTCCACCGACAAAGCGGTCAACCCCACCAGCGTTATGGGTGCCACAAAGCGCATGGGTGAAATGGTCTTACAGTATTATGCGCGCACTTCAAAAACTATTTTTTCCGCAGTTCGTTTCGGTAATGTACTCGGATCAAACGGCAGCGTTATCCCTGTGTTTCAACGCCAGATAGCCACGGGCGGTCCGGTTACGGTCACTCACCCCGAGATTGAGCGTTTCTTTATGACCATCCCTGAGGCTTCCCGTCTTGTTATCCAAGCGGGAGGCATGGCTCAGGGTGGAGAAATATTTATTCTGGATATGGGCGAGCCGGTAAAAATCGTTGATCTCGCCAAGGGCCTCATTCAGCTACAGGGACTTATTCCCGATATAGACATAAAAATTACCTTCACGGGTTTGCGCGAAGGTGAGAAAATGTACGAAGAACTACTTATGGCTGAAGAGAATACTATTCCTACAGATAACGCCTCTATTATGGTATCAACGGGGCAAGATGTTAGCTACGAGGCGGTAGCAGCTAAGCTTGATGAATTGAGTAGCTCGCTCGGTAAAACAGATGATGAAGCTATTCGTATTCTCGAGGAGGCTGTTCCCACCTATCGTCATACAGCAAATCGCATACAACAGTAGGGAGAAGTGGTATGACTATTGCAACAGGTATAGTGGGGGCGGCTGGGTTTGCGGGTATCGAATTAGTACGATTGGTGCTGGCTCACCCTCTCTTCGATCTTCGCGTGGTCACGTCTAACGAATTGGCGGGCATTTCGCTTGCTTCGGAATATCCAAGTTTTACCGGTGCAACCGATTTGGTATTTACCACGCATGACGAAGCGGCGCTCGATACGTGCAGCCTTGTTTTTTTGGCGGTTCCGCATACGGCCGCTTTGGCCATGGCTCCAAAGCTGATAGCGAAGGGAATAGCAGTTGTCGATCTTTCGGCAGATTTTCGCCTAAAAAACCCTGCCACCTACGAACAGTGGTATGCCACGCCGCACACAGCTGTTGATTTGCTTGCTGAAGCAGCGTTTGGCTTGCCCGAGCTCTCGCGTTCCGAGCTGGAGCGGGTTTGTGA
>JAAZHF010000396.1 GCA_012510865.1 Gammaproteobacteria bacterium | reverse complement strand
GCTCGGCCGCCGCGGCGGCGTCGACCTGATGGTGGCGATGAACCCGCAGACCTGGGACGCCGATGTCGCCGAGATCGAGCCGGGCGGCTACCTGCTCTACGACGGCAGCAAGCCGCTCCCGCCCTCGCGCCTGCGCGACGACATCACCGCCAGCGGCGTGCCGCTGACGGAGCTGTGCAACGCCACCTGGAGCGATCCCCGCCAGCGCCAGCTGTTCAAGAACATCATGTACGTGGGGGCGCTCTCCGCTCTGCTCGACATCGACCCGGCCGTGGTCGAGGCACTCATCGGCGAGCAGTACCGCTCGAAGCCGAAGCTGGTCCCGCCCAACGTCGAGGCCATGCGCATCGGCCGCGACTGGGTCCTCGCCAACCAGGCACGTCCGATCGGCCTTCGCGTCCGGCCGGCCGACGCCGTCGGCGACAGGATCTTCGTCGAGGGCAACGAGGCCGCCGCTCTCGGCTGCGTCTACGGCGGGGCCACCGTCTGCGCCTGGTATCCGATCACGCCGTCGTCGTCGCTGGCGGAAGGCTTCCAGAAGCACTGCCGGGAGCTGCGCGTCGACGAGGCGGGCGGCGCGAAGTTCGCGATCATCCAGGCCGAGGACGAGATCGCGTCGATCGGGATGGTGGTGGGCGCGGGCTGGAACGGTGCGCGCGCCTTCACGACCACCTCGGGCCCCGGGGTGTCGCTGATGAACGAGTTCATCGGCCTGGCCTACTTCGCCGAGATCCCGGTGACCATCATCGACGTCCAGCGCGGTGGTCCCTCCACCGGCATGCCGACGCGCACCCAGCAGTCCGACGTGCTGGCCTGCGCGCATGCCTCGCACGACGACACCAGGCACGTCCTGCTGTTCCCGGAGGACCCGCGCGAGTGCTTCGACTTCGCGGCGGCGGCGCTCGATCTGGCCGACCGGCTGCAGACCCCCGTGTTCGTGCTCACCGACCTCGATATCGGCATGAACCAGCGGCTGTGCGCGCCGTTCGAGTGGGACGACGCCCGCGCCTACGACCGCGGCAAGGTGATGACGGCCGCGGACCTGGAATCGGGCCACGAGTTCGCGCGCTACAAGGACGTCGATGGCGACGGCATCCCCTGGCGCACGTGGCCGGGAACCCATCCCGAACGCGGCGCCTACTTCACCCGCGGGACCTCGCGCGATCCGCAGGCGCAGTATTCGGAGCGGGGGGCCGACTACGTCTACAACATGCAGCGTCTGCTGCAGAAGTTCGACACGGCGAAGGGCCTGGCGCCGCAGCCGGTGGTCTCACGGGCGGCGGCCCCGGCCCGCTTCGGGGCGATCTTCTACGGCTCGACCAGCCCGGCAATGGCGGAAGCCGTCGAGCAGCTGCGCGCGGAGGGGGTGGTGCTCGACACGCTGCGGGTGCGCGCGTACCCCTTCCCCGACTCCGTGCGCGATTTCATCGACGCCCACGACCGCGTGTTCGTGGTCGAGCAGAACCGCGACGCCCAGCTCCGCCTCCTGCTCGTCGATGCGTTCGGGACCGACCCGGCGCGGCTGACCGCGGTGCTGCACTACGACGGCACGCCGGTCACCGCGCGCTTCATCACCGGCGCCATCCAGGCGCAGCTGCGGGCCGCCTGCGCCCGGGAGAGGGTCGCGTGACCTACGTCGCCAAGCCCCGGCTCCACCACCCGACGCTGCCGCGGAACGCGATCGGCTTCACCCGGCGCGACTACGAGGGCAAGATCAGCACGCTCTGCGCGGGCTGCGGCCACGATTCGATCTCGGCCGCGATCATCCAGGCCTGCTGGGAACTCGACATCCAGCCGCATCGGCTGGCCAAGCTTTCGGGCATCGGCTGCAGCTCGAAGACGCCGGACTACTTCCTGGGCCAGTCGCACGGCTTCAACACCGTGCACGGGCGCATGCCCAGCGTGCTCACCGGCGCCAACCTGGCCAACCGCTCGCTTCTCTACCTCGGCGTGTCGGGCGACGGCGACTCGGCCTCGATCGGCATCGGCCAGTTCGTGCACGCGATCCGCCGCGGCGTCGACATGGCCTACATCGTCGAGAACAACGGCGTGTACGGCCTGACCAAGGGCCAGTTCTCGGCCACGGCCGACCAGGGCTCGGTGTCCAAGCGCGGCGTGGCCAACGCCGACAGCCCGCTGGACCTGGTGATGATGGCCCTGCAGCTCGGGGCCACCTACGTCGGCCGCGGCTTCTCCGGCGACAAGGGCCAGCTGGTGCCGCTGGTCAAGGGCGCGCTCGGCCATCGCGGCGCCGCCTTCATCGACGTCATCAGCCCCTGCGTGGCCTTCAACAACCACGCCGGGAGCACGCGCAGCTACGACCACGTCCGCGAGCACAACGAGGCGGTCAACCGCCTCGACGTCATCCCGGCGCGCAGGGCGATCGAGGTCGAACAGGCCGCGGGCGCCATGCTCGACGTCGCCCAGCACGACGGCAGCATCCTGCGCCTGCACCGGCTGGATGCCGGCTACGACCCGCGCGACCGCGTCGGCGCGATCAACCTGCTGCAGCAGCGCCAGGCACGCGGCGAGGTGGTCACGGGCCTGCTCTACGTCGATCCCGCGGCCCAGGACCTGCACGCGCACCTGGGCACGGTCGCGGCTCCCCTGAACTCGCTCGACGCGGCGGACCTCTGCCCCGGCAGCCGGGTCCTGGACGGGATCAACGCCTCCCTTCGCTGACCGGTGGACAGGGCGGCGCCGTGGGCGCGGGTGTGGTGTAATGCGCCCCGAAGCGGGGGTATCGCCGGCGCTGCCTGCGATTGAGACAGACCCTTCGAACCTGATCCGGTTGACACCGGCGTAGGGAAGCTTCGCAGGCCACGCCGCATCGCGCCCCCCGCCGGGGTCCGCGCTGCGCGCGCAGGCGCGCCGCCGCTTCGTCCGTGATGCGACCCCCGCATCCCAACGAAGAGGACGATGCCGCCGATGAATTCCATGCCCGAATCCGCTTCCAGCCTCCTGCAGCAGGCTGGACGCCTGTCCGAAGCCGTCACCCGCCCGATCCCGGGATCGCGCCGGATCCACGTGGAGGGCTCGCGCCCGGACATCCGCGTGCCCATGCGCGAGATCGTTCTGACCCGCACGCCCACGCTGTTCGGCGGCGAGGACAATCCGCCGCTCACCGTCTACGACACCTCCGGGCCCTATACCGACCCGACCGCCCGCATCGACCTGGCGGCCGGCCTGCCGCCCCTGCGGGCGGGCTGGATCGAGGAGCGGGGCGACACCGAGCGGCTGTCCGCCCCGAGCTCGGAGGCCGGCCGGCTGCGCGGGCGCGACGCGCGCCTGGACGGCGTCCGGTTCCCGGCGCGCGTGCTCCCGCGCCGGGCCAGGGCCGGCGCCAACGTCACCCAGATGCACTACGCCCGCCGCGGGATCGTGACGCCGGAGATGGAGTTCGTGGCGATCCGCGAGAACCAGCGGCGGGACCGGATGCGGCAGCAGCTGCGGGACACCGGTGCGGAGGTCCCCGGGCAGGCCGGGCGGACGCCGCCGCGGCAGCATCCGGGGCAGTCCTTCGGCGCGTCGATCCCGGCGTACGTGACGCCGGAATTCGTCCGCGACGAGATCGCCCGCGGCCGCGCCATCCTGCCCTGCAACATCAACCATCCGGAAAGCGCGCCGATGGTCATCGGCCGCAATTTCCTGACCAAGATCAACGCAAACATCGGCAACAGCGCGGTCTCCTCGGGCATCGCGGAAGAAGTCGAGAAGCTGGTGTGGGCGATCCGCTGGGGCGCCGACAACGTGATGGACCTCAGCACCGGCAAGCACATCCACGAGACCCGCGAGTGGATCCTCCGCAATTCGCCGGTGCCGGTCGGGACGGTGCCGATCTACCAGGCGCTGGAGAAGGTCGACGGCCGCGCCGAGGAGCTGACCTGGGAGATCTTCCGCGACACCCTGGTCGAGCAGGCCGAGCAGGGCGTGGCCTACTTCACCATCCACGCCGGCGAGCTGCTGCGCTACGTGCAGCTGCCCGCCGGGCGCATCACCGGCATCGACAGCCGCGACGGTTCGATCTTGGCCAAGTGGTGCCTGGCGCACCATCGCGAGAACTTCCTCTACACGCACTTCGAGGAGATCTGCGAGATCATGAAGGCCTACGACGTGGCCTTCTCCCTGGGCGACGGCCTGCGCCCCGGGTGCATCGCAGATGCCAACGACGCCGCGCAGTTCGGCGAGCTGGAGACCCTGGGGGAGCTGACGAAGGTCGCGTGGAGGCACGATGTCCAGGCCATGGTCGAGGGCCCCGGCCACGTGCCCATGCAGCTGATCAGGGAGAACATGGACAAGCAGCTCGCCGAGTGCGGCGAGGCGCCGTTCTACACCCTGGGACCGCTGACCACCGACATCGCGCCGGGCTACGACCACATCACCAGCGCCATCGGCGCGGCGATGATCGGCTGGTACGGCACGGCCATGCTCTGCTACGTCACGCCGAAGGAGCACCTCGGCCTGCCCAACCGCCAGGACGTGCGCGACGGGATCATGGCCTACCGC
>JAAZHF010000395.1 GCA_012510865.1 Gammaproteobacteria bacterium | reverse complement strand
GTCACCGTAGCCGAGCTCGAAGCGCGTGTTGAGCACCAGCGCCCGCGACAGCGGCCAGTACTTGGAGAACTCGTAGTTGAGCTTGTAGTACTCGGCGGTCGAGCCGGGCAGCGAGACCTCGGCGGACACGCGCTGCAGGGTGCCGCGCGTGGGCTGCAGGAAGTCGTTGCGGGTGTCGCGGGCCCAGCCCACCTCGGCGCGCCAGGCGTGGAAGGTGCGCTGGCCGATGACGTCGATGTAGTCGACGATCGACTGCGGCGAGCTGCCGCGGAAGGCGAAGATCTGGTTGCTGTCGATGCCGAACATCGCCGAGATGGTGTCGTGCTCGGTCAGCGGGATGCCCATGACCAGCTGTGCCGCGCGGCTGGTGGAGGAGAACTGCGCGGTGTTGAACTCGGAGTTGTCGAATTCCCGCCACCACAGGTTGTAGCCCAGCGACAGGCCGTTGTCGTTGAAGTACGGGTTGAGGTACGAGAACGAGTAGCGCTGCAGGTACACGTTGCGCTGGGCCTCGATGGCGATGCGGTTGCCGCTGCCGAGGAAGTTGTTCTGCGACAGCTGGACCGAGGTGGTCATGCCGGTGAGCTGCGAGTAGCCGACGCCGAACATGAAGCTGCCGGACGTGGTCTCGGTCACGCTGAACTCGACGTCCACGAGGTCGTCGCTGCCGGGGACCGGCCTGCTTTCGACGTTGACGCTGCCCGGCTCGAAGAAGCCGAGGCGCTGCAGGCGCACCTTCGAGCGGTCGATCGCGGCCTGCGAGTACCAGGCGCCCTCGAACTGGCGCATCTCGCGGCGCAGGACCTCGTCCGCAGTGCGCGCGTTGCCCTTGAAGACCACGCGGCGCACGGTGACGCGCGGGCCGGGCACGACCTGCATGTTGATCGCGACCCTGCGGTTCTCGCGGTCGAGCTCGGGGATCACGTTGACCTGGGCGAATGCGTAGCCGATGTTGCTGAGGGTGGCCGCGATCTGGTCGGAGCTGAACTCGAGCAGCGCGCGCGAGAAGGTCATCTCGGGCTTCAGGAACACGAGCCGCTCGATGTCCTCCTTGGGCAGCACCGTGTCGCCGGTGATCTCGATCCCGGATACGGTGTACACCTCGCCCTCGGTGAGGCCGGCGGTGATGTACATGTCGCGCTTGTCGGGGCTGATCGCGACCTGGATGTTGTCTTCGCTGAAGTCGACGTAGCCGCGGTCGAGGTAGAAGTTGCGCAGCTTCTCGCGGTCGCCCTCGAGCTTCTCGCGGGAGTACTGGTCGTCGCGCCGGTACCAGCTCAGCCAGTTGCTCTCGCCCGATTCCCAGGACTCGGTCAGGGTCTCGTCGTCGAAGGTGTCGTTGCCGACCAGGTTGATGTGGCGGATGCGCGCCGCCTTGCCTTCGTCGACCTTGATCGCGACGTCGACGCGGTTGCGGTCCAGCGGCGACACCGTCGGCGTGATCACGACGTTGTACTTGCCGCGGTTGTTGTACTGGCGGGTGAGCTCCTGGGTGACGCGGTCCAGGGCGAGGCGGTCGAAGGTCTCGCCTTCCGCCAGGCCGATGTCGCGCAGCCCCTTGAGCAGGTCGTCGGTCTTGATGTCCTTGTTGCCGGTCAGCGTGAGCTTGTTGATCGCGGGGCGCTCGGTGACCTCGACCACGAGGATGCTGCCCTGGCGGCCGATCCGGATGTCCTCGAAGAAGCCGGTGTCGTAGAGCGCGCGGATGGCGTCGCCGATGCGGCCGCCGTCGACGGTGTCGCCGCGCTCGATCGGCAGGTAGGTGAAGACGGTGCCGGCCCCGATGCGCTGCAGGCCGTCGACGCGGATGTCGGAGACCGTGAATGCGCCGGGCTCGGGGGCGACGGCCGGCTGCGACGGGAAGCCGAAGGCGGCCTGCGGGTCGACCGGCTGCTGGGCCCAGGCCGGCGCGGCGAGCGTCGAGGCGAGGGCGATGGCGAGCAGGCGGCGTTTCGGGAATCGCGTCATCAATGGCGTCCGGGTCTGGCGTTGCGTGGGGGTGGGGCGGGGAGCTCGGCGGTCGTGCATGCGGGCATCAGCGCACCAGTTGCAGGATGTCGTTGTAGAACGCCAGGCCCATCAGGCCTGCGAGCATGGCCAACCCGATGTATTGCCCGGCGACCATCGCCCGCTCGCTCAAGGGGCTGCCCTTGACCAACTCGATAAGGTAATACAACAGGTGACCGCCGTCCAAGATCGGGATCGGCAGCAGGTTGATGATGGCGAGGCTCAGCGACAGCAGGGCGAGGAAGTTGAGGAACCACGCCGGTCCCATGCCCGCGGAGGCGTTGGCGTAGCGGGCGATCGTGATCGGGCCGGAGACGTGTTCCACCGAGGCGCGGCCGCTCAGCATCCGGCCCACCATGCCGATCGTGTCGCGGGCCAGGCGCCAGGTCTCGGCGGCCGCGGCGGGTACCGCCGCGACCGGGCCGTGGCGCAGCGTGGCATCGTGTTCCACGGGCTTCGAGGCGTCGGGTTCGATGCCCAGCGCCCAGAAGCTCCCGCCGTCCGCACGGGTGGCCTGTCGCGGGGTGATTTCCAGGGCCAGGCGCTGGCCGTCGCGCTCGACCTCGACCATGCCGGCGCCGCCACGCGCGCCCAGCGACTGCACCAGCGGGCCGATGTCGGAGAACGCGGCCACCGGCGTGCCGTCGACGGCGGTGATGCGGTCGCCCTCGGCCAGCACGCCCCAGGCCGCGCTACCCTCGACCACGCGGCCGACTTCGGCCGGCAGCACGAAGGCGGCGGGGACCATCCCGATCGCAGGGACCAGCCGGCGCTGGTCGACGTCCGTCGGCAGCGCGGACAGCCGCAGGGTGCGCGTGGCCTCCTGTCCGGAGGCGGTGCGCAGTCTGACCTCGACGTCGTTCCGGTCCAGCGCCGCCGCGGTCAGGGCGAGGGTGGCCTCGCTCCAGGTCGGGGTGGCGCGGCCGTCGACCTCGAGCAGGGTGTCGCCGCGGCCGATGCCGGACTCGGCGGCGATGCCCTGCACCTGGCCCAGGACCGGCTGGAAGTCGGGCCGGCCGATGACGAACATCGCCCACAGCAGGAGCACGCAGAGCAGGAGGTTGGCGACCGGGCCGGCGGCCACGATCGCGATCCGCTGCCATACCGTCTTGCGGTTGAAGGCCGAATCGCGCTCGTGCGCGGGGACCTCGCCCTCGCGCTCGTCGAGCATGCGCACGTAGCCGCCCAGGGGCAGCGCGGCGACCACGTATTCGGTGCCGTCGCGCGCGGTGCGCTTCCAGAGCGGGCGCCCGAAGCCCACCGAGAAGCGCAGGACCTTCACCCCGTTGCGCCGGGCGACCCAGAAATGGCCGAACTCGTGGAACGTCACCAGCACGCCAAGGCTGACGATCATCCACCAAATCGAGCCAAGGAAGTCAGTCATTCGGCCGCTCGTCGGGTCTCGTGGCGGG
>JAAZHF010000394.1 GCA_012510865.1 Gammaproteobacteria bacterium | reverse complement strand
GGCCGGAAGAGGACCCGCCCCGAAGCCGCCACATCGACGGGCGGGCAAGAGTAAAGACCCGATCCCGATGCGGATCGTGCACGCCGAGCCGGTGCGCCAGCCGGAGCTGCCGACGGTCGAGATCGAGGTTGACGGGGAACTGGTCGAGTTCCAATGGCCCGCCCGCACCCGCGAATGGTGGGCGATGTGGCGCGACTCCCCGCTGAGCGCGGAGTTCGGCGCGACGGACTGGTCGGAGCTGCTGGACACGGCGCTGCTGCACGCCCGGTACTGGCGAGGGGACGTGAAGCTGGCGCCCGAGCTGCGCCTGCGCGCCGCCAAGTTCGGCGCGACGCCGGAGGACCGCGCGAGGCTGCGGATCCAGGTTGTCGCGGCCGACGAGGCCGAGGAGCGTCGTGCGTCGCGCCCGCGTGGGTCGTCAGCGCGTGACCGCCGCGGCGGGCTGCGTGCGCTGGAGTTGCCGGCCGACACCGGCTGACTGCCGTGCCGTGGAAGCCGAGCTTCCCGGGCGAGGTGCCGACGCTGGGGTACCAGGTCATCGACTGGATGACCGAGCTGCTGGCGGCTCCGGATCGCGGCGAGTACGCGCCGTTCGTGCCGTACCTGGAGCAGGAGGACTTCCTGCTCCGCTTCTACGAGATCGACCCGAGGACCGGTAGGCGCCGGTACCGCCGCGGGGTGCTGAGCCGCAGCCGCGGGTGGGGCAAGTCTCCGCTGCTGGGTGCGATCGCGCTGGCCGAGGCGCTGGCGCCGGTGGTGCCGGACGGGTGGGACGCCGACGGGCAGCCGGTGGGGCGTCCGTGGTCGGATCTGCGGACGCCGTGGGTGGGCGTGCTGGCGGTCAGCGAGGCGCAGACCTCCAACACCTGGGCGCCGATGCTGGAGATGTGCGTCGGGCCGCTCGTGGAGGAGTACCCGGGCCTGGAGCCGCTGGACACCTTCATCAACCTGCCGAGGCGCGGGAAGATCGAGCCGATTACCTCCAGCGCCAGGACGGTCAAGGGCAAGCGCTGGGTGTTCGCCGTGCTGGATCAGACCGAGGAGTGGGTCGCCTCCAATGGCGGCCTGAACCTGTTCGAGAAGGTCAAGAACAACACGGCGAAGACCGGCGGGTCGTTCATCGAGTCGCCGAACGCGTTCATCCCGGGCGAGGACTCGGTGGCCGAGCGGAGCGCGGCGGCGTGGGCGGCGCAGCGCGAGGGGCGCTCCCGCGACGAGGGTCTGTACTACGACCACCGCGAGGCGCCCCCCGACACTGACATGACCGACCGCGAGTCGCTGGTGCGGGGTCTGCGGATCGCCTATGGGGATTCGTCGGCGCATCCGGACGGGTGCGTGCTGCACGACCCGCCGTGCCCGCCGGGGCATGTCGACATCGATCACCTGGTCGGGACGATCTGGGATCCGACGTCGGATCCGCAGGTGTCCCGCGCGGACTTCCTGAACCAGATCACGCACGCGACGGACTCGTGGCTGTCGCAGCCGGAGGTGGCGGCGCGGGCCGCGCCGGGCGAGCAGGTTCGGTTCGGTGAGCAGATCACGCTGGGGTTCGACGGGTCTCGGTCGCGGGCCCGCGGGGTGACGGACGCGACCGCGCTGGTCGGGTGCCGCGTCAGCGATGGGCATCTGTTTGTGCTGGGCTGCTGGGAGCAGCCGGACGGGCCGGCGGGGCGGGACTGGCGGGTGCCGGTGCCGGAGGTGCTGGCGGCCGTCCGTGAAGCGTTCGAGCTGTACGAGGTGGGGGGGGGCTTCGCCGACCCGGCCAAGTGGGAGGGCCACGTGACCGCCTGGGAGGCCGAGTACGGCCCGGGTCTGGAGGGCAAGGCGTCGCGGGACCACCCGATCGAGTGGTGGATGACCGGTGGC
>JAAZHF010000393.1 GCA_012510865.1 Gammaproteobacteria bacterium | reverse complement strand
CGGAGACCCCGAGCTGTTCGGCGCGCAGCGACGGGTCGATGCCGGCGGCCGCGATCGCGCCCGCGTCGCACAGCGGCTGCAGGGCGTTGCGCAGGGTCTTGCGGCGCTGGCCGAAGGCGGCGCGCACCACCGCGGCGAAGCGCTGCGGGTCGTCGATCCCGACCTCGGCCGGGGGCCGGGGAACCAGGCGGACGACCGCGGAATCGACCTTCGGCGGCGGGCGGAAGGCGCCCGGCCCGACGGTGAACAGCGCGGTCACCCGGCACCAGGCCTGCAGCATGACGCTCAGCCGCCCGTAGACCTTGCTGCCGGGCGCAGCGGCCATGCGGTCGACGACCTCCTTCTGCAGCATGAAGTGCATGTCGCGCACCGCGGCTGCATGGTCCAGCGCGTGGAAGAGGATCGGCGAGGAGAGGTTGTAGGGAAGGTTGCCGACCAGGCGCAGCGGAGTGCCTGCCGCCAGCCGCGTGAAGTCGACGTCGAGCACGTCGGCGTGGATCTGCTCGAGCTCGCCGTGGTCGCGCGCGCGCACCGTGAGCGGCGCCAGCAGGTCGCGGTCGAACTCGATCGCGGTCAGCGACCCCTGCCGCTCCAGCAGGGGGAAGGTCATCGCGCCCTGCCCGGGCCCGATCTCGACGATGCGGTCGCCCGGGCGCGGGTCGACCGCGAGGATGATCCGGTCCACCACCCCGCGCTCGTGCAGGAAGTGCTGTCCGAGCGACTTCTTGGCCGGCTCCCGGAAGCGGCCGTCGTGCTGCCCCTGGCCGCTCATTGGCGGCTCCCGCGGCCACGCCCGGCCGCGAGCCGGGTGCAGGCCCCGATCGCGGCGTACAGGCTCGCCGGATCGGCGAGGCCGCGGCCGGCCAGGTCCAGGGCGGTGCCGTGGTCGACGGCGACCCTCGGGTAGGGCAGCCCCAGGGTGATGTTGACCGCCTGCTCGAAGCCCGCGTGCTTGAGCACCGGCAGGCCCTGGTCGTGGTACATGGCCAGCACCGCGTCGCAGCGGGCGAGGCGGGCCGGAAGGAAGGCGGTGTCCGCGGGGAGCGGCCCGTCCAGGCGCATGCCCTCGGCGCGCAGGCGGTCGAGCACCGGGGCGATCACGTCGATCTCCTCGCGGCCGAGGTGCCCGTCCTCCCCCGCGTGGGGGTTGAGGCCCAGCACCGCGACCACGGGGCGGTCGATGCCGAACCCGCGGCGCAGCGAGGCATCGAGGATGCGCAGGGTGCCCTCGAGCCCCGCCGGCGTGAGCGCGTCGGGGACCTCGCGCAGCGGCAGGTGCACGGTGGCCAGCGCGACCCGCATCGCCGGGTTGGCGAGCATCATCACCACCTCGCGGCCGGCGTGGCGCGCCAGGAGGCCGGTGGTGCCGGCGTAGGCGATGCCGCCCTCGTTGATCGCGCCCTTGTGGACCGGGCCGGTGACCATGCCCTGGCAGCGGCCGTCGAGGCAGGCGTCCGCGGCGGAGAGCAGCGCGCCGATCGTGGACGGGGCGTTGGCGGGCTCGGGACGGCCAGGCGTCGTCGCGACGGCCGCGGGCAGGTGGACGAGGGGAAAGCCGCCGCCCGGCGCGTCCAGGCGGTCGGATGCGCTGCGCTCCAGCGGCAGGCCGAGGCTCCGGGCCGCCGCCACCAGCACGTCGCCGTCGCCATGGACCTCGAGCTGCGCGTCCCAGGACCGCTGCAGCGCTCGCACGCACAGCTCCGGCCCGACGCCGGCCGGTTCACCCGGCACCAGCGCGAGCCGCGGGCCCTGCACCTCAGCCGCCGGTGATGGCGCCCGAGGCGGGCCGGATGTCGACGAAGGCTTCGCCGCGCATCTCGCGCAGGAAGCGGTTCCACTCGTCCTCGAGCTTGCGCTGGCCGATGGCCTCGCGCGCCTGGTTGCGCCGGTTCTCGTCGTCCACCGACGCCTGGCGGCTGCCCGTGCGCTGGACGATGTGCCAGCCGGCCTGGCTGCGGAACGGAGCCGACACCTCGCCGTCCTGCAGGCCGGCGACCTGGTCGCCGAACTGCGGGCCGAAATCGTCGTGCGCGAACCAGCCCAGATCGCCGCCCGCGTCGCGGGTGACGGTGTCATCCGCCGACTCGCGCGCGACCGCGGCGAAATCCGAGCCGCCGGCCACCCGTGCGCGCAGCTCGTCGATCCTGGCGCGGGCGGCGGCATCGTCGCCGCGCACGAGGATGTGCCGGGCCTGGTACTGGGTGACCATCTGGCCGGAGTCGGCGGCCGCGTCGCGGACGTCGACCAGCTGCAGCAGCTGGAAGCCGCTGGGCCCGCGCGCCGGCCCGAACACCTGGCCCGGCTGCAGGGTGCCGACGATCGATGCGAACGCGGTCGGGATCTCGTCCAGGCTGCGCCAGCCGAGGTCGCCGCCCTCGAGGGCGTTGGGGGCGTCGGAGTAGCGGACGGCGGCCGCCGCGAAGTCCATCTCGCCGCGCTCGAGCAGGGCATGGACGCCTTCGATCTTCTCCTGCCCGACCGCGATCTGCTCGGGCGTGGCGCCGCTGGGCAGGGCCACGAGGATGTTGGCCAGGCGGTACTGCGTGGCGCCGCCGGAATGGGCCAGCGCGGCGTCCACCTCGCCCTCGGTGACCACGATCATGCTCTGCGCGAAGCGCTGGCGCAGGCGCTGGATCGCCAGCTCGTCGCGCAGGGAGCTGCGGAACTCGCCGAAGGAGATGCCGTCGGACGCAAGCTGCTGCCGCAGCTGGGCGGGGGTCATGTTGTTCTGGCGCGCGATGGCCGCGACCGCGCCGTCGAGCTCCTCGTCGGCCACGCGCACGCCGGTGGACCTGGCGCGCGCCGTCTGCAGCTGGACCAGGATCAGGCGCTCGAGCACCTGGCGGCGCAGCACCGGCTCGGGCGGCAGCTGGTCGAGCCGGTCGCCGTACTGGAGCTTGATGTTGCGGACCGCGCGCTCGAGCTCGCTCTGCAGGATGACGTCCTCGTCGACCACGGCGGCGATGCCGTCGAGCGGCTGGACCTCCTGGGCGGCGGCGGGCGCGACGGTCGCGGCCAGGGCGAAGGCAAGGGAAAGCAGGAGGTTCTTCATGGGAAAACGTCGGCCGTGGGCGGGTCGCCGTCGTCGCTGCGGACGTCGGGTGGAGGCACCAGGTAGAGGTCCTCGCGGTGGTAGCCGAGGATAGCACGGCGCAGGCGGCTGGACGTTTCGGGGCCGGCCGATCCAAGGCCCTTGAACTCGATCTCCAGCTGGATCGCGTCGTTCATGTCGCCCAGGTAGTTGCGCACGTAGCGACGGGCCACCAGGCGCGCCGCCATGCAGCAGCTTTCCCACTGGACGCCGGCGATGCTTTCCAGCAGCTGGCGGTCGAGCAGCGAATAGTAATAGCGTCCGACCAGGCTCCAGGTCTGGTTGATCGGGTACAGGAACGAGAAGTCGACCTGCTCCAGCAGGTCCGCCTGGTTGTTGGCATTGCGCCGGTAGCGGTAAGCGAGGTTGACCACGCCGTCGTCGCCGATCAGGTAGCGGGCGCGGACGCTCGCCAGGTCCTCCTGGCGGGTGGCCGGGTTCCAGTGGTAGGTGCCGCCGATGCTCCAGCGGTCGTTGATCTCGTAGTTGGCATCCGCGATCCAGGCCGACCTGCCTTCGCGGATCACCGGCGAGCCGGGGGCGAGCCCGACCCGCGAGTCGTCGAAGTAGTGGATCTGCCCGACGCTGGCCGAGAGCTTCTCGCGCCCGGTTTCGGAGTTCACCAGGCGGGTGGTCAGGGCCAGGGTCAGCTGGTTGGCGTCGGCCTGCCGGTCGGCGCCGGTGAAGCGGTTGTCGCGGAACAGCTGGCCCCAGCTGTACGACATCGCCTGGGTGTCGAACAGCGGCAGCGCGGACTGGTCGCGGTAGGGCGTGTGGACGTAGAACAGCCGCGGCTCCAGCGTCTGCAGGTGGTTCTCGCCGCGGAAGGTGGTGTCGCGGTCGAAGAAGACGCCGGCGTCCACGGTCGTGATCGGCAGGCTGCGCGAGGGCGAGGTGTCGGGCGCGATGCCGAAGCGGTTGGCCACCTGCAGCGCGAGCGCGTCGTCGATCTCGTAGCCGGTGTAGCGCCAGGCGAAGGTCGGGGTGATGAACCAGGCGGTGCCTTCCAGCGGCATCGAGATCCAGGGCTTCAGGTCCACGCGGCTGCCGCCGGGCATGGCCCGGTTGTCGGCGTGCTGGAAGCGGGTGAGCTCGGCCGAGGCGCCGGCGACCAGCCAGCGGCCGAAGCCGTCCTCCCAGTTGGCGTAGGCGCGGGGAAGGCGGGGGTAGGGG
>JAAZHF010000392.1 GCA_012510865.1 Gammaproteobacteria bacterium | reverse complement strand
TCCGCGGTGCCGAGGTAGGCGCGCGCCTCCATCGTCTCGTTGTCGACCACCAGCAGCGCGGCGGACGTCCGCTCGGGCAGCTGTGCGACATGGACCGCCAGGCGCTCCTCCAGCGTGCGCTGCAGGCCGGCGTCGATGGTCGTCCCGATCCGCTCCGCGTCCGGCGCGCGCGCCCGCAGCCGCTCGGCCAGCAGCGCGGCCGACATCGGCGGGCGCAGCGCGCGCGCGACCACCTGCTCGAGCAGCGCGTCGTCGACCTCGGCCCGGGTCCAGCGGCCCGCGGCGGCCATGCGCTCGAGCACCTTGTCGCGTGCCCGCCGCGCCGCGTCCGGCTGGCGGTCGGGGCGCAGCCGCGTCGGCGCCTGCGGCAGCACCGCCAGCAGCGCGGCCTCGGCGTGCGACAGCCGCGCCGCCGGCTTCCCCAGATAGGCCCAGCTCGCCGCCTCCACGCCTTCGATGGTCCCGCCGAACGGCGCCCGTTCGAGGTACAGCGCCAGGATCTGGTCCTTCGACAGGTGGGCCTCGAGCTGCAGCGCGCGCAGCAGCTGGCGCAGCTTGCCCGCCGGCGTCCGCGGATGCGGCTCGAGGATGCGCGCCACCTGCATGGTCAGGGTGGAGCCGCCGGACACGATCCGGCCGCTGGTGGCCGCCTGCCAGGCCGCGCGCAGCAGCGCGAACGGATTGACGCCGGGGTGCACCCGGAACCAGCGGTCCTCGTAGGCGAGCAGCGCCTCGATGTACAGCGGCGAGACCGTGTCCTCGCTGGCGGGATGGCGCCATACGCCGTTGGCGTCGGCGAAGGCGCGCAGCGGCGTGCCGTCGCGCGCGGTGACCAGGGTCGCGTGGTCGCGGGCCGCGGGCAGGGGCAGCGGAAACGCGAGATCGAGTCCGAGCAGCGACAGCAGCAGGACAACGGCGCCCCAGCGCAGCAGCCCCAGGGCGCGCGGCAGGCGCCGTCGGCGGCCTACCTGAGGCTCCATGGCGCGGCGCTCCGGCTCACGGCTGCACCACCGTGATACGCGCCGGCCGGGCGCGCCCGACGCCGCGCAGCTGCGGACGGTACATGTCCTCGACCAGCGGCGGCGGCACCGCGTACTCGCCCGGGGTGACGGCGCGCACCAGGTAGAACACGTCCGCCGCGCGGCCGGCGTCGAGCTTCAGGGCGGCCACGTAGCGGTCGTCGCGGAATTCCTCGTGCAGCAGCTCGGCGGAGTGGCCGCGTTCGCTCAGGCGGATCCCGCCGACGACCACGTCCGCCCAGGTCGAGGCGTCGCCCAGGTTCATGTTCTCGACCTCGAGACCGGCCGGCAGCAGTTCGGTGAGCAGGGCGTCGGGCATGTCGCGATCGGCCGTGACCGTGACCCGGGCCACCAGCGCCTCGCCCTCGCGCAGGGCGCGAGGCTCCCAGGCCTTGCCTGCGGTGGTGTACCAGCGGCGCTCCACCTTCAGGACGTCCTCCTCCGGCGCGGGCGCTTCGCGCGGGATGCCGGCCACGTCCATGCTCGCGTACAGCGGCGCCTCGCCACGCGGCAGCAGGCGCACCCCGGCCGCCAGGGCCGCGTGCCCGTAGGCGCGCGAGAAACGGCGGGTGGGCTGCAGCGCCTCCTCCACGCCGCCTTCGGACACGGTGCCGGAGAAGGTGCGGCCCGGGGTCCCGGCGAGTTCGCGGCCAAGGCGGGCGATCGCCGCCTGCTCCTGGGTGCTGAGGTGGAACCAGCGCGCCCTGCGCCGCGCGTCCAGCTCCAGCCCGAGCGAACGGAGCCCCGCGCCGCGGGCCGGGGTCGCCAGGTCGTGCTTGCGTACCAGGGCCTGCATCAGCGCTGCGCCGCGCAGCGGGGTGCCGTAATCGCCCAGCCAGCCCGCCCGGTCGCGGGACCAGGCGAAGGCTTCGTCGAGCGCCTTGCCACCGCGCGCGGCGTCGCCCTGCAGCGTCAGCGCCAGCCCCAGGTGCGCGAGCGGCATCGCGCTGCGCGCCGCATTGCGATCGCCGTCGTACAGCGCGCGCAGGGTACCCAGCGGCGCGCGGTTGACCCGCGCCAGCACGTACCCGGCGTGCGCCTTGTACGCCAGCCGCAGGTGGCTGCGGTTGTCGCGGCCATAGAACTGCTGCGCGTCGGACAGCAGGTCCTCGGACATGCGCGAGAGCGCGTTCTGCAGCATCCCGTCGGGCACGTCGAAGCCGGCCTCGCGCGCGTCGAGCAGGAACTCGGCGACGTAGGGCGTCAGCATCGGCTCCGGCTGCCCGCCGCCGCCCCACATGTGGAAGTGTCCGGACCCGGCCTGCAGCGCCGCCAGGCGCCCCAGCGCGCCTTCCATGCGGCGGCGGCGGTCGTCCGGCGGCAGCGGGGTCATGCCCCACGCCCCGGCCGTGGGCGCGTCCAGGACGAGCGCGGCGTAGCCCTTGCTGGCGGTCTGTTCGGCGCAGCCGTAGGGGTAGCGAAGCGCGCCGTCGAGCGCGGCGGCGAAGGCGATCGGCGGCGTCGCGGACACGCCCAGGCGTGCGACCACCGACGACGGCAGCATGTCCGCCGCCAGCGCGGCGTCGAACTCCACCGGCGCCAGCGGGTCGATGACCAGGCTGCGCGACCGCACCACCTGCGGCCACGGCGCGCGCACCGGCAGGTCATGGCTGCGATCGACCGCGACGCCGGGTCCATCCACGCGCACGCGCACCCTGGCCACTTCGTGCCCATCGAGCGCGCGTAGCGGGAAGGCCAGGGTGCCGCGGCCGTCGGCGGCCAGCGCGACCACGCGGGTGCCTTCTTCCACCCGCAGCGGCCCGACCCCTTCGACGCGCACGCGGAATTCGCCGGCCCGGCCGGTGAAGTTCGCGAGGTCCAGGGTGACCGTCCCGCTGTCACCCGGCGCCATCACCCTCGGCATGCTGGCCTCGGCCACCAGCGGCGCGCGGACCAGCAGTTCGGCGTCGCGGTTGCCGTAGTGCTCGTCGCTGAACACCAGCGCCGACACCCGCAGCGTGCCGTTGAAGTCGGGGAGCCTGAATTCCACCGTGGCGTTGCCGCGCGCGTCGAGCTGCACCGGACCGGAGAACAGGTCCACCGTCTGCACGCGCGCGGTCGGGCGCCGGGCCTGCGGCAGCGCCTCCAGGCCCTGGTCGCCGCCGAAGCGCAGGCGGGCGGTGCCGCCGTCGAGGCTCTCGATCACGCGGCCGTAGACGTCGTATGCGTCCACGCCCAGCCGGCGCTGGGCGAAGAAGTGGCGGTTCGCGTCGGGCACCGGATAGCGGGTGATGTTGAGGATGCCGACGTCCACCGCGGACACCGTCGCGCGCGTCGTGCGACCGGCCAGCTCCGGGACCGCGATCGTCACCCGCAGCGGTTCATCCGGCCGGACCTGCCGGGGAAGCGACAGGCCGACGGCCACCCGCCGGTCGCCGCGGGCCATGGGCACGTGCGCGACGCCCACCGCGCGCGCCGGCGTCACCTTGCTGGACGCGCTGCCGCCACGGAACACGAGCGCGGTCACGTAGACGTCGTGGCGCTCCCAGTCCGCGGTGACGGGAATGCGGTAGCGGCTGCCGGCCCGGGCATCGATCTCCTGCACGTACAGCAGCCGGTCGCTCTCCACCAGCAGCAGCCCCTTCCCGGCGTGCGGCGGCGTCACCGTGACTTCCAGCGTGTCGCCCGCGCGGTAGCCGGTGCGGTCGAGGGCGAGCTTCACCTTGTCGGGACGCGCGTCCAGGCCGCGGTTGTCGTCGTTCCAGCTCCAGCCGGCGCGGAACGGATAGCGCGTCACCAGGCCGGTCGCGGGATCGCTCACCTCGACCCGGTATTCGCCCCATTCCACAGGCAGGTCGACGCGCAGCGCGGAGGCGCCCGCGTCGATGCCGCGCGTCTCCACCACTTCGAAGCGGCTGGTGTGGCTGTAGTTCCAGCCGCCTTCCTCGTCGAAGGTCCAGTGGTAGTCGCGGCGCTCGCGGACCAGCCGCAGCTCCAGCCCGGCCTGCGGCCGCGGCCTGCCCGCGGCGTCCACGCGCAGGATCTCGAAGCCGGCGTTGGCATTGGCGTCGCTGCCTTCGCCATCGTCGAACAGCGGGCGCACGCCCACCAGCGCGTCCGCCGGCCACAGCACCCGCTTCAGGCTGCGGTTCACCGTGCGGCCGCCGCTTTCGTACAGGCTGCCGGCCAGCACCACCGACACCGGGGTGTCGCCGCGCGCCTCGGCCGGGAGCGGCACGGCCTGCTCCAGCCGGCCCTCCGCATCCAGGGCCGCGTCGATCACGTCGCTGGCCTCGCGCGGCAGCGACACCGTGGGATCGCCGAAGAAGTAGCCGGGTAGCGCCTGGACCGGGTGCTGCTCGACCGCCACCGACAGGCGCGCGGTGAAGCGGTTCCCCGCCGCCGGGGCGCCGTACAGGTAGGCGCCCGTGGCCTCCACCCGCAGCGGCTCTCCCGTGCGGAGCCGCTCCTGGGGGCCGGCGAGCTCGAGCTTCATGCGTTCGGGCAGGAACTCCTCGATGCGCAGCGCCATCCCCTGCACCGCCTCCCTGCTCGCCGGAGCGGTGCGGAACTCGACCTGCCAGCGACCGGTCGGGGCTTCGGCCGGGATCTCCCGTTCGAAGCGGTAGTAGCCCTGCGGGCCCGCCTCGAGCCGCGACTCGACGAAGGTCTTGCCATCGGGCTGCTTCAGGCGCGCGAACAGCGGCTGCGCCTTGCCCCCGGCCGCGGCCGGCACCGGCTTGCCGTCGGCGTCGCGCAGCAGGGCCGAGACGCGCACGGCCTCGCCGGGCCGGTACAGGTCGCGACCGGACCAGGCGAACACTTCGAACCAGGCCTGCCTGCGCCCGGCGACCGCGAACTCGGACAGGTCCAGCGCCGGCTGGTTGAAGGGCAGCAGCGAGACGTCGCTGCCGCGCGTGGCCACCAGTACCTGGGCGGCGTCCAGCCGGTGGTTGAGGAGCGCGTTGCCGTTGGCGTCGGTGGACGCCTTGAACGCGACTTCACCGCCGGCGTCGAGCACCCGGAGCTCGACGCCGCCAAGGGCCCCGCCGTGCTGCAGCGAGGCGGTGTGCACGAACAGCTGGTCGGCGTAGGCGCGCACGTGCAGCCCGATGTCGCTCACCGTGAAGAACGCGGTGTCGTACATGTCCTCGAAGCTGCCGGCGCGCTTCATGGTGGCGAAGTACAGGCCGGGCTGCTGGAGCTCGTCGATGTCCTGCAGCGGCAGGTAGGTCACTGCGCGCTCGTTGCGGCCGCCGCCGAGGACGAAGCGGTTGACGTACACCGGCTCGGCCATGCGCGCCACGCTGCGCCGGCCCCGGTAGCGGTTGTCCAGCTCCCAGCCGCTGCGCCGGCCGCCGCGCTGGTATTCGGAAAAGAACCGGGGCAGTTCGGATTCGCGCACGCGCAGGAACTCGACGTCGACCTCTTCGACGTTGACCGAGACCACCGGCAGGCCGCGCGACTCGCGCGCCGGCAACACGCTCCCCTGGGATGCGAAGCCCGCCGCGGGCTCGAGCTCGCCGGTGTACACCTTCTGCTCGATGTCCCGGCCGAGCGTGCTGCCGTCCGCCGCCGCGAGCGCGGCGGAGACGCGCAGCGTGTACTCCCGGTCCGGCTGGACGAAGGGGAATCGGAGTACGCGGCCGTCCTCGTCGAGGCTCCAGCCGCTGTCGCCGGCCACCGGCTCGGCGAAGCCCAGGAGGCTGTCGAAGTCCTGCGTGCCGACCAGGGGCCGGGAGAACTCCAGCGCGATCGCCAGGGTCCCGTCTTCCTGGTCCGGCCATGCGCGGACCAGGGCGAAGCCCTCGACCGCATCGCGTTCGGCGACGATGGCTTCGCCGCTCGGTGCCGGCAACTGGCCGCCTTCGTTGCGGCCGCAGCCCACGGCGAGCATCGCGAGCGCCAGCAGCGCCGCGGCGGCCCGGCGCAGGCCAGGCGATCGTCCGACTCCCTTCATGCCCCGTGTCCTTCCTCCCGGATCGCCGCGAGTATAGACACTGGCGCCCTGCCCCGGGCCGCGTCGGGGACAGGGGCGCAGGGACCGCGCCGCCGCGCGCGCGGCGGCAACGGGATCAGCCGGCGTCCGGGGTTCCGGTCCCGGCGGGAGCGGGCGCATCCGCGGCGGCGTCCGCGGCGGGATCCGCGTCGTCGACGCCGTCCTCGCCATCGTCGTCGCCGTTGCCGATCGAGCCATCGATGCGCTCGATCGCCTGCAGGCGCTCGCCCTCGCCGAGGCGGATGAGGGTGACGCCCTGGGTGTTGCGGCCGACCACGGAGATCTCGGCGGCACGGGTGCGGACCAGGGTGCCGCCGTCGGAGATCAGCAGCACTTCGTCGTCGTCTCCCAGCAGCACCGCGGCGACCAGCGGGCCGTTGCGGTCCGTGGTCTGGATCCCGATCACGCCCTGGGTGCCGCGGCCCTTGCGCGGGAACTCGGACAGCCGCGTGCGCTTGCCGTAGCCGTTGCCGGTGGCGGTGAGGACGCAGGGCTCCTGCACGTCGACCCCGCCGGCGGAGTCGCCGGCGACCTCGGCCGCGGGCTCGTCGTCGCCCTCGTGCTCGGACGGATCGGCAGCCGGCTCGACCACGAGCAGGCCGACCACGGATTCGCCCTCGGCGAGGCGGATGCCGCGCACGCCGGTGGCGGTACGGCCCATCGCGCGCACGGCGGATTCATCGAAGCGAACCGCCTTGCCGTTGCTGGCGAACAGCATGATGTCGCGCTGGCCGTCGGTCAGCTCGGCGTTGACCAGCGCATCGCCCTCCTCGAGGTTGATCGCGATCTTGCCGCGCTGCAGGCGGTAGGCGAATTCGGTCAGCGGGGTCTTCTTGACCGTGCCGCGTCGGGTGGCGAAGAACACGTAGCGGTCTTCGGCGTATTCGCGCACCGGCAGCACCGCCTGCACGCGCTCGCCCTCGTCCAGCGGCATCCAGTTGACCAGCGGGCGGCCGCGCGCATTGGCGCCGGCCTCGGGCAGCTGGTGCACCGGCAGCCAGAACACGCGGCCGCGGCTGGTGAAGGCCAGCAGGGTGTCGTGCGTGTTGACCAGCCACAGCTGGGAGATGAAGTCCTCGTCGCGGGTGGCGGCGGCGTTGCGGCCGCGGCCGCCGCGTCGCTGGGCGCGATACGCGCTGACCGGCTGGCGCTTGGCGTAGCCGGCCTGCGACACCGTCACCACCACGTCCTCGGGCTCGATCAGGTCGAGGATGTCGAGGTCCTCCTCGCTGGCGCGGATCTCGCTGCGCCGGGGGTCGCCGTACTCCTCCTTGACGTTCCGCAGCTCGGTGCGGATGACCTCCAGAAGCACTTCCGGATCCTCGAGGATCTCGATCAGCCCGCGGATGGTCTCGAGCAGCAGCCTGTATTCCTCGGTCAGCTTCTCCTGCTCCAGCCCGGTCAGGCGGTGCAGGCGCATCTCGAGGATCTGCTGGGCCTGCGTGTCGGTGAGCTGGTAGCCGTCGGCCAGCAGGCCCACGCCCTCGGGCAGGTCCTCGGGCCGCGACGCCTCGGCGCCCGCGGCGCCCAGCAGGGCGCCGACCAGGCCCGGCTGCCACAGGCGCGCGAGCATGCGCTCCTTGGCGACCTGCGGGTTCTCGGACGTCTTGATCAGCTCGATCATCTCGTCGATGTTGGCGAGCGCGACCGTCAGGCCCTCGAGGATGTGCGCGCGGTTGCGCGCCTTGCGCAGCTCGAAGATCGTCCTGCGCGTGACCACCTCGCGGCGGTGGCGCACGAAGGCCTCGAGGAAGTCCTTCAGGTTCAGCAGCTTCGGGCGGCCGTCGATCAGGGCCACCATGTTGATGCCGAACACGGACTCCATCTGGGTCTGCTGGTAGAGGTTGTTCAGCACCACCTCGGCGGAGTCGCCGCGCTTGACCTCGATGTAGATGCGCATGCCGTCCTTGTCGGACTCGTCGCGCAGCTCGCTGATGCCCTCGAGCTTCTTCTCCTTCACCAGTTCGGCGATCTTCTCGATCATCCGCGCCTTGTTCACCTGGTAGGGGATCTCGGTGACGATGATCGACTCGCGGCCGTTGGCGGCCACCTCGATGTCGGCCTTGGCGCGCATGCGCACGCGGCCGCGGCCGGTGCGGTAGCCCAGGGGGATGCCGCCGACGCCGTTGATGATCCCGCCGGTGGGGAAATCGGGGCCCGGGATGTATTCCATGAGGCCGTCGATGTCGATGTCGGGGTCGTCGATCAGCGCGATCAGCGCATCGATCACCTCGCCCAGGTTGTGCGGCGGGATGTTGGTGGCCATGCCCACCGCGATGCCGGCCGAACCGTTGACCAGCAGGTTCGGGAACCGCGTCGGCATGACCGTCGGCTCCAGCTCCTTCTCGTCGTAGTTGGGCTGGAAGTCGACGGTTTCCTTGTCGATGTCGGCCATCAGCTCGTGGCTGAGGCGGGCCATCCGCGCCTCGGTGTAGCGCATGGCCGCGGCGGAGTCGCCATCGACCGAACCGAAGTTGCCCTGCCCGTCCACCAGCATGTAGCGCAGGGAGACCGGCTGCGCCATGCGCACCAGCGTGTCGTAGACCGACTGGTCGCCGTGCGGATGGTATTTGCCGATCACGTCGCCGACGATGCGCGCGGACTTGTAGTAGGGCTTGTTGCTGTGCGCGCCGAGCTCGTTCATCGCGTACAGGACGCGGCGGTGCACCGGCTTCAGTCCGTCGCGGACGTCGGGGAGCGCGCGCCCCACGATGACGCTCATGGCGTAATCGAGGTAGCTGCGGCGCATCTCGTCCTCGAGGTTGACCGGGATGATTTCCTTGGCGAGCTCGGCCATTTGGACCCTTTCGAATGTGGTTCAGGGGCTGTCGGCGCATGCCGCGCGGAGGGCGCGCGAACGCAATGACAGAACCCGTTGATTCTATCACAGGAGCGCAGCCCTCGCCCGCCCGATAGTGCGGCAAATCAAGGGCTTGCGTGGGCAGCGCGACCTTCCGGATCCGTCGCGGCGGCGATCGCCGTCGCGCGTGCGCGGCTGCCGCCGCAGCGGCGCGAAGCCGTGCTGCCGCCGGGCCAGATCAGCGGGCGGACAGCGCCTGCATGCGCGCCGCGTCCGGCCGCTCGACGATGCCCTTCTCGGTCACGATGGCGTCGACCAGGGCCGCCGGGGTGACATCGAACACCGGGTTCCAGGCCTGCACGCCTTCGGCCACGGTCCGCTGGCCCGCCGCCGCCAGGAGCTCGCCGGGATCGCGCTCCTCGATCTCGATCAGGTCGCCCGACGCCGTCGCCATGTCCACCGTCGACGACGGCGCGACCACCATGAATCCGACGCCGTGGTACCGCGCGGCGATCGCCAGCTGGTAGGTGCCGATCTTGTTGGCCACGTCGCCGTTGGCGCAGATGCGGTCGGCGCCCACCACCACCCACTGCACGTCGCCCCGCTTCATCAGGTGCGCGGCCGCGGCGTCGGCGACCAGGGTGGCGTCGATGCCGTCCTGGCGCAGCTCCCAGACCGTGAGCCGCGCGCCCTGGTTCCAGGGTCGGGTCTCGCCGGCGAACACGCGGCCGATCTTCCCGCGCGCGACGCCGGCCCGGATCACGCCGAGCGCGGTGCCGAATCCGGCGGTCGCCAGTGAACCGGTATTGCAGTGCGTGAGCACGCCGCTGCCCGGCGCGATCAGCCCGGCGCCCAGCGTGCCCATCCGGCGGTTCGCGGCGAGGTCCTCCGCCTCGATCAGGTGCGCCTCGGCCTCGATCACGTCGTGCCAGTCGCCGCCGGCCGCCTCGAGCACGCGGCGCATTCGCGCGAGCGCCCAGGCGAGGTTGACGGCGGTCGGCCGCGCCGCCTCCAGGCGCGCCATCGCCGGCGCCAGGCGGACGGCCGCGGCGGCTCCGTCCGCGGCCTCGACGCCGCGCGCGGCGAGCACCACGCCCCAGGCCGCCGCGATGCCGATCGCCGGGGCCCCGCGCACCGCCAGCGCCCGGATCGCCCCGGCGACCTCATCGGAATCCTGGTAGGAGACGTATTCCACCGTGAACGGCAGCAGGCGCTGGTCGAGCAGCTCCAGCGCCGTACCGGTCCAGCGGATGGGGCGGATGCGGTCGTAGCGGGCGTAGTCGAGGGCGGTGTCCATTCGTGCAAGTCTAGCGCCGCGCGCGTGCCGCCCCGCCCGGCGCCGTCAGTAGACCCGGAATTCCGCCCTGCAGCCGCCGTCGACCCAGATGCCGCCGCGGTCCGAACCCCAGGTGCGGCCGCGTACGCAGGGCGCGTCGGACAGCTGGCGGACCAGCTCCACGCCCCGCGGGACGGCGACGTTGCAGCGCCGCTGGCGGCGCCTGTCGGACTCGCAGCGCACGGTCTGCCCGTAGCCCTGGTTGCCGCGGCCCGGCCGGTCGCCCCGGTACTGGCCTCCGCGGCCGGCCACGAATTCGGCCCTGCAGCCCTGCGACACCCAGACGCCGCGACCATCCCAGCCCCAGTTGCGGCCCTGCTGGCAGCGGGTCCGGGAGAGCTGCCGGGCCAGGGTGACGCCGCCGCGGGTGTCGAAGGCGCAGTGGCGGGTGCGGTTCTTCTCCGACTCGCAGCGGACCGTGCCGGCGCCCGGGGCCGCTCCGTAGCCGCCGCCGTGGTAGCCGCCGCCGTAGTAGCCGTCACCGCCGTAATAGCCGCCGTGGCTGGCGTCCGCGGGGAAGCCGTAGCCCACGCAGCCGGCAAGCAGGAGCGTTGCCGCCATGCCAAGTCCCGTCCTGATCGTTCCCATGTGCCGCCTCCGGTCGTGCGTCCTGCGCGCAACAGTGCGCGCATGTCCGTGAACGGGGCCGCACGCACGCGGGTTGACCCGGCACGGGCAGCGTTCAGGCGCGGTTGAAGCCGAAGGCGAGCGCGTCCTCGATCCGGGGACTGTCCAGCATGGCCATGAGCAGCCGGTCGATGCCCAGGGCGACGCCGGAGCACGCGGGCATGCCGGCGGCAAGCGCCGCGATGAGCGCTTCGTCGACCGGCGGCTCCACGTCTCCCCGCGCGCGGCGCAGCGCGAGGTCGCGCTCGAAGCGCTCACGCTGCTCGGCCGCATCCAGCAGCTCGTGGTAGCCGTTCGCGAGCTCGAGCGGCCCCAGGTAGAGCTCGAAGCGCTCGGCGACGTCGGCGTCGCCGCGCCGGACGATGCGCGCCAGGGCGCACTGGCTGGCCGGATAGTCGTACATGGCCAGCAGCTGGCCGGGCGGCAGCGAGGGCTGGATGGCGTGCGTCATCAACAGGTCGAGCCAATCGTCGCGGGACAGGCCCGAGGGATCGACGCGTCCCGGGAACGCGGCCTGCAGCTCGGCGGTCGACGCTGTCATCGGATCGAGGCCGAGCGCCTCGCGGTAGACCTCCCGGAACGGGGCCTTGCGCAGGGTCGCCCTGCGGCCCACCAGCGCCAGCGCTTCCTCCACCAGCGCCGCGGTTTCGCCGATGAGCGGCTCCAGCGTCCAGCCGACGCGATACCACTCGAGCATGGTGAACTCCGGGTTGTGCCGGCCACCGGCCTCGCCGTCGCGGAACACGCGTCCCAGCTCGTAGCAGTCACCGATCCCCTCGGCGAGCAGCCGCTTCATCGGGTATTCGGCCGACGTGCGCAGCCAGCGCGTGCGCGGCGCGCCGTCGGTGCGGCCGCCGAACCGGACCGTGAACTGGGCGATGTTGGGATCGGTATTCCCCGCCCGCGACATCATCGGCGTCTCCACCTCCAGCACGCCCCGGGCGTCGAAGAACCGGCGCACGAGCCGGTTGAGCGCGGCGCGAAGCCGAAGTGCCCCGAGCCGGCTCACTCGTGCGCGTCCAGGAAGGCCAACAGCCGCGCCTCGTCCCAGACTTCTATCCCGAGCTCCGCGGCCTTCGCCAGCTTGGATCCCGCCTCGGCGCCCGCGACCACGAAGCCGGTCTTCTTCGAAACGCTGCCCGACACCCTGGCGCCCAGTGCCTCCAGCCGGGCCCGGGCCTCGTCGCGCGCCATCGCCTCCAGCGTCCCGGTCAGCACGACGGTCACCCCGTCCAGCGGCCCGGCGCCGGCCTCCTCCTCGGGCAGGGCGGCAAGCAGCTCGGCCTGCATCGCCGACGCGGCCAGGAGCAGGCGCGCGTTCGCCTCGTCCGACAGCCAGTCGGCAAGGCTGGCGGCAGCCTCGTCGGGAAGCCCCGCGGCGACGAAGTCCTCGCGCTCCCGGTCGAGCAGCGTGGCGGCGTCCGGGAACGCGTCGGCCAGCTGCCCGGCGCGCAGCGGCGTGAGCCGCGGGATGCCCAGGTCGGCCAGCAGCGTCGCCAGGTCCAGGCCCTCGCGCAGCCTGGGCGACGGCGGATGCGCGTCGCCGATGTGCACGCCCGCGTCGAGCAGCGCGTCGATCACCGCCTGGTTGCCCGGCTGGTCCAGGAAGTGGCCCAGCGCCCGAGCG
>JAAZHF010000391.1 GCA_012510865.1 Gammaproteobacteria bacterium | reverse complement strand
GCCTCGCGCCGCTCCTCGTCGAGGATCCGAGCCTCGAGCGCGAGCGCAGCCTCCAGATCGGCCGCCAAGGCATCGGTGTCCGCACCGACCGGCTCGACCGGCCCGAACTCCTCGACCGGCCCCTCGCCCTCGTTCGACGGCCCGCCGGCATCGAAGCCCGCGTAGGCGCGCATGTCGACGTCGACCAGCCTGGGGGCTTCGCCCGGACCGTCGAAGCCGGCGATTCCCGCTTCGGCCGCGGCCCCGGCGTCGTCGTCCAGCGCCAGCTGCGCCAGGCGGTCCAGGTCCGCCGGCGCCGGTTCGGGCAGGCGGTCGCGAAGGGCCACCAGGCGCGCGGTCAGCGCCGCGGCGACCGGCACGCAGGGCTGTGCCGACTGCAGGCCGGCGATCGCCGCCTGGATCACGCCGACCAGCTCGCCGATCGCGGCCACGCCTTCCGCCGACGCCGGCGCGCCGGCGGACAGCAGCCTGCGCACGTAGCCCTCGGCCGGCGTCAGCGCCTGCGCCACCGTCGGGACCTCGGTCATCGCGAAGGCGCCGTTCATGGTGTGCAGGGCGCGGAGCAGCGCCTCCGACGCCGGGGCCTGTCCGTCCGCGGCGTTGCCCTGGAGCCAGGCATCGACCGTCGACAGGTGGCCGGCCACTTCCGCGTCGAGGATCTCCAGCAGCAGGGCGTCCACCGACGCCGGGACCATTTCCATGGGCGCGGGCGCAGGCTCAGGCGCCTGCCCGGCATCCGCGGCCACGGACTGCGATGCGGCGCCAGCTTCGGCGTCGGCGGAGAGGCCCGCGTCCGGGGCGGTCGCGGCGGCGGGGACCTCGCCTGCCAGGGCGCCGGCCGTCGCGAGGCTCGCGTCCTCCGGCATCGCCTCGTCGCCGGCCGCGATGCGGTCGGCAGAGGCCTGCATGCGCTCGAGGTCGGCGCGCACGGCGCCGGAGCCGCGCAGCGCGGCCTGGAGTTCCGGCAGGGTGTAGAAGGCCTGGTCGACCATGGCGACCACCGCCGGGCTCGCCGGGCGCGTGCCGTCGAGCACGCGGTTGAGCATGTTCTCGATCTTCCAGCTGAACTCGCCCAGGGTGCGCGCGCCGACGAGGCGACCGCTTCCCTTCAGGGTGTGGAAGACGCGGCGGATCGGGCGCAGGCGCTCGAGGTCGTCGGGCTGCGCCCGCCACAGCGGCAGCAGCTGGTCGAGGTTGTCGATCTCTTCGGCGAACTCCTCGAGGAACACCTCGCGGATCTCGTCGTCGATCTCGTCGCCGGTGGCCTCGAAGCCGCCGGGCCCCGCCGGCGCGGCCGGGGCCGCCTCGGCTGCGGCGTCGGCTGCCGGGGCCGGCCCGGTCGCGCCGCGGTCGATCAGCGCCGCCACCGTGCGGTCGATATCGGCCTCGCTCACCACCGGCGCCGGTGCTTCGACCGGCGCGGCCTCGCGCTCGGGCACGCGCTCCGCGGGCAGCGGCCAGTAGCCCAGGCTTTCGAGGCTCTGGCGGCTCACGTCGAGGATCTCGTCGCGGGTGAAACGGTTCTCCCGCAGCGCCTCGAGGTAGTACTCCAGGCTCGCCAGCGCATCGGCGAAGGTGTCCAGCTGGCGCCCGTTGGGGATGCGCCGGCTGTCGATGAGCGCGTCCTCGATGTAGCGCCGGACGCCGGTGAGGTAGGCCGCCGGCTGCGGCAGCTCGAGCATCTGCAGCGCGCCCGTGACCTCCCGCAGCAGGCGCGGGACCTCGACCAGCTCGGAGTGGTCCCAGCCCGTCTCGATGAAGGCGACGAAGGCCTGGCGGGCGTCCGCGAAATTGGCGATCGCCTCGCGTGCGAGGACGTCGAGGACCTTGCCGGCCTCGCCGGCGGTCAGCTCGCCCTGCACCGGGGCGTCCTGGTCGCCGGCGCCGAGGCGGGCGACCTGGTCGTCGAGGGTGGCGTCGACGTACAGCAGCGCGCCGGCGACGTCGAGCAGCGCGCTTTCGTCGGCCGCGCGACGGCCCTGGACGATCTCCTCCATGGCCTCGCGCTGCTGCTCGACCACGCCGCGCGCGACGCCGAGCCCCAGCATGCCCAGGGTGTCGGCGACGCGACCGAGCGCCTCGACCTGCGGCGCAAGGCGGTCGAGCTCGGTTTCGCCCGTGCGCAGGTGCAGGTCGAGCGCGTCCTTCACCCGCAGCAGGTCCTCCTTGACCGCGGCGGCCACGGTGTCGAGCAGCGCGCGGTTGCGGCCGCTCATGCTGCCCTGGGCGTGGCTGATCTCGGAGTCGGTCGGGAGCTGGGACTGCAGCTCGAAGGTGTCGTGCAGCGCCCGCAGCGCGGCATGGTCGGCGCTGGCGTGCGCGACGTGGTAGAGGAGCTGGCGGGTCGGCTCCAGCGTGGCTTCCGCGCGCGGGATCCCGAAGCCGTCGTCCTCGAACAGGCGGCGCGACTCGCGCTCGACGCTGGCGAAGGCCTGGCGCAGCGCGGGCGCCGGCGCGAGCGCGCCGTCGGCCACGGCCCTGGCCACCGAGGCCGCCACCCAGAGCATGCGCCGCGCGGGCTCGGCGTCGACCTGGCCAAGGAGCGCATCGAGCGCACGGACCAGGGCCGCGCCGTCGCCGGGCGCGCCTCCCTCCGGCCACGCGGCCAGCGCTTCGCGCAGGTCCGCCAGCAGCGGCTGCGCGCGGGCGTTGCGCACCGGCAGCGGGTCGTTGGCCAACTCGGCCGGCGCCAGGGTGTCGGGAAGCGGGCGCTGCAGGTCCGGCGCGAACAGCACGCTCTCCGAGAGGCCGGGCTCGCCGCGGACGGCACGCAGGTCGTTGAGCAGCGGCAGCAGGACGATCGGGATGTCCTTGTGGCCGCTCTGCAGTCGCTCGAGGTAATCGGGCAGCAGGACGACGCCGCGCATGAGCATCGCGCAGGCGGCGTCGCGGTCGGCCACCGTCCCTTCCTGCAGCGCCTGCGCCAGCCGCTCCATCTCCTCGGCGACCATCGCCGGCGCATACAGCTCGACCATGCGCAGCGTGCCCTGCACCTGGTGCAGGTAACCGGCGCAGAAGCGCATGCGACTGGTGTCGGTCGGGTCGGAGGCGAAGTCCTCGACCTCGATCCGCGCCTGGCGCAGGGTCTCGTCGAGCTCCGGCTTGACCCAGCCGAGCGTCGTGTAGTCGATGGCGTCGCGCAGAGCGGTCATCGGTCTGGCGTCAGGCCGGCAGCTTGAAGTCGGCGACCGAGCGGCGCAGGTCGGCGGCAAGCTGCGCCAGGTTGCCGATCGAGGCCGCCGTCTGGTTGGCGCCCTGCGACGTCTGCGCGGTGATCGACTGGATCGTGTTCATCGTCTCGGTGATGTTGACCGCCGCGGCCGACTGCTGCTGCGACGCCGTGGAGATGCCTTCGATGAGCGCCGCGAGGCTGGTCGACACGCTTTCGATCTCGCCCAGCGCGGTGCCGGCGTCCTCCGCCAGGCGCGCGCCCGCGACCACCTCGGAGGTCGTCTGCTCCATCGAGCTGACGGCTTCGTTGGTGTCGGCCTGGATCGTCTCGACCAGGGTCTCGATGCGCTTGGTCGCGTTGGACGCGCGTTCGGCGAGGCGCTGCACCTCGTCGGCCACCACCGCGAAGCCGCGGCCGGCCTCGCCCGCGGACGCCGCCTGGATGGCCGCGTTCAGCGCCAGGATGTTCGTCTGCTCGGAGATGTCGTTGATCAGCTCGACGATCGAGCCGATCTCCTGCGAGCTTTCGCCCAGCCGCTTGATGCGCTTGGAGGTTTCCTGGATCTGGCCGCGGATCGAGTCCATGCCGGCGATCGTCTCCCGCACCACGCCCGCGCCCTTGGTCGCGATCTGCACCGAGCGCTGCGCCACGTCCGCGGACTCGGCGGAGTTGCGCGACACCTGGTTGATGGACTGCGCGATCTCGTTGATGCGGTCGGAGGCGGAGTTGATCTCCTGCGCCTGGTGCTCGGCGGCCTCGGCCAGGTGCATGGCGGTGGCCTGCGTCTCCTGGGCGCTGGACGCCACCTGCACCGAGGTGTCGTTGATCGTCTGCACCAGGCTGCGCAGCTGCTCGACGGCGAAGTTGATCGAGTCGGCGATGGCGCCGGTCATGTCCTCGGTGACCGTCGCCTTGACCGTGAGGTCGCCCTCGGCGAGCGAGCCCATCTCGTCCAGCAGGCGCATGATCGCCTCCTGGTTGCGGTTGTTGAGCTCCATGGTGGTCTCGTAGCGCTCCGCCCGGTCGCGGTTGAGCTCGCGCAGCAGGCCGAAGATGGCCAGCAGCGCCAGGGCGCCGAAGCCGATCGAGATCCAGATGTTGCCGAGGATGGACGTGTCGGCGAGCGAACCGAAGGTGGTCAGCGCCTGGAACAGGCTCTCGCTGTCGGCCAGCAGCTTGTCCGAACCGGCGGTCAGCGCCGCCGACGCGCCCTGCGCGCCGAACAGGTTCCGCGACGCGCCCATGATCGCGTCGAGGTCGCCCTTCATGTCCTGCCACTGCGCGGTCGCCTGCTCCAGCGCGGCGAGCGCGGAGGCGTTCGACAGCGCCTGCACGTTCATCGCCTCGTCGCCCGAGCGCAGGCCGGTGAGCACCTGCTCGAACACGCCGGCGTCGCGCGCGAGCGCGTCGCCCGCCAGCGAGGCGCCGGGGCCGCCGGCGCGGATCTCGGCGACGCGGCGGGCCATGGTCGAGGCCAGCACCACCTCGCGCAGCGCGATGTAGATCTGCGACGACGGCGAGCCGCTGGCCGACATCGCGCGCACCACCTCGTCGAGCTGTGCCTGCAGCTGCGGCACCGCCTGGGTGAAGCGCTCGGCGTTGCCGGCGAAGGCGACGACGGCCTCTTCGCTCGCGATCACCTGGTCGGCGTTGGTCGCCAGCGCGCCCCAGGTCTCGGCGACGGTGCGGATCTCGCCCGCGACGTCCGGGGCGTCGCCGAAGTTGCCCACGAGCTGCGCGATGTCGCCGTCGATCGCGGCCTTGGTCGACTTGAACGCGGCGTAGGACTCGGTGCTGCCGTCGACCGCTTCCCGGCCCTGGTTGGCGAGGCGCTGCGAGTTCACCTGGAGCGCCGACGCGGCGGTGGTCGCACCGCCAAGCCGCGAGGCCTTGGTCATCGCATAGATGGTGTTGCCCGCGAAGATCACCAGGGACGCGACCAGCAGCCAGATCCAGACCCTGGCGCTGATGGTGCGACCCTTCCCGGTCCCGTTGTCGATGACGTTGCTCATGGGTTTACCTCTGGCCTGTCTGTCGCGGCGTCAGGCCGCTGCTTGTCGGAATTCGGGCGTGCGAGACAGCCGGTCCAGGCTGAACACCCCCCACGCATGGCCGCCGACCTTGTAGGCGCGGTCGATGAAGCCGGAATAGCGGCCCTCGGCGAGGACGTCGTGCCCGGTCTGCTGCTCCTCGAGGAAGCTGCGCTGGCCGAACAGTTCGTCGATGGTCACCGCCACGTTGCCGCCGGGCTGGCGGACAACCCGCACGCGCTGGCCCTCGTGCAGCACGGTGCGCTCGCCCTCGAGGAACAGGCGCAGGTCGACTACCGGCAGCAGGTTGCCGCGGATATTCGCGACGCCGAGCATCCACGGCTGCGCGCCGGGAACCGGCGTCAGCTGCGGCAGCGGCAGGATCTCGACCACTTCGTCGAAGCCCGAGGCCAGCAGCCGCGGACCGACGCGGTAGCCGACGCCGCGCCAGAGGCCTGGCGCATCGAGCTGCTCGGGCAGGCCGACCACGTGCGCCAGGCTGCGCCGTTCGAAGCCCGCGAGGACCTCGAAGGGCTCGGGCGACCGTGGTTCGGTGGACCGCGGCTCGGCCCGTGGGCGGACGTCGCGTCGCGCCATGTCAGCCGCCCAGCAG
>JAAZHF010000390.1 GCA_012510865.1 Gammaproteobacteria bacterium | reverse complement strand
TGCCGAGGTTCACCGTGGTGGTCCCGCCCAGCGAGACGCTGACCCGGACCCGCTCGCCCACCGGCTGGCCGCCGCGCACGAGCTGCACGTCGTAGTCGCCGACCTGCAGCTGGCCCAGGCGGTAGCTGCCGTCGCCGGACACGGTCACGGTGCGGGTCAGGCCGGTGCTGGTGTTGGTGATGGTGACCTGGTCACCGGCGGTCGCATAGCCGGCCACCGAGCCCGTGGCGCTTTGCGCAAGGACCACGGGTGACATCGCTGACAGGCATGCCCCGAGCGCGATGCAGAGTGCGGCGCGACGGAACTTGGTATGGCTGACCTTCATTTCGGTTCTCCCCGGAACAGGTGTTGGCTGCGTGGATTCGTCAATCGTTCTCGTCCATGACCGGTGGCAGCAGCTGCCACTCGAAGTCGTAGGTCCACTGGTTGAAGTACAGGTTTCCCCCCTCCCACTCCGCCTCGCCGCGCTGCAGGTCCACGGTTTCCGAGCGGAAGTGCCGCTTGGCGGGGACGAATTCGCGCGACCAGTCGTCGTTGAAGGCGATGCGGTAGGCGTCCAGGCCACCGAGGTAGAAGCCGGCGAGCTCCGTGCCGGCGCCGGGCAGGCGGCCGAAGGTCACGTCCATCGGCACCCACCCGTACGGGGCCAGGTACATCCAGCCCCAGTCATGCATGTTGTTGTAGCTGCCATCGGAGAAGATCCAGCCCGACTGCCAGCGCGCCGGGATGCCGTTCATCCGCAGCAGCGTGATCAGCAGCAGCGTCTGCTGCCCGCAGTCGGCGTGGCCCTGCTCGAGCGCGTGCTCGCCGATGTTGGTGATCGTGGAGTACTCGCGGGCGCCCGCCCACGGGATCGAATCGACGGCCGCGAACAGCTTCTGCGCGATGCGGTAGGGATTGGTCTCGTCGCCGACCACCTGCGCCGACTTCAGGCGCATGGCCTCGCTGAACACCACGTGCGGCGCGCGCTCGGCGACGAAGGGGGCGAGCTCCGGCGTGATCGTCGCCGGGACCACCCGCTCCGGGTCGATGTCCACGTACTGGCCGTGGATGGTCAGCTCGTAGCTCACCGAGAACCGGGTGGGCTCGCCGGCTACCGCCGGCGCCTCCATGTACACGGTGCGCTGCAGCGCCGACTCGGGTGCCAGCCGATGGTCGCCCGGCGTGGTCGAGAGCAGCGCGATGTCCTCCTGCTGGCCTTCGATGGCGCGCGGGAACGGCAGCCAGGCGCGCACGGTCTCGCCGGCCGGCACGGCATCGGGCTTCACCTCGAGCGACTGCGTCACGCGCACCCGGCGCGGCGCCACCGCGCGTTCGCCGCTGGCGAGCGCGGCCTCGCGCACCTCGCGGTGGTGCGGGTGCACCGCCACCTCCAGCGGGCTGTCGTAGAACCTGGGCGGCGTTGCGCGCCGCGCACGCGCCTCCTCGCTGAGGCGGAACAGGTTCGACGGGCCGCGGTTGAACCACCGGCGCTCGCCGTCGATCACCCGCGCCTCGATCAGGCCGGCGGCGTCCCAGCGATCGAACTCGGCCTCCCCGAGGTCGGGGATGTCGCGCCGCAGGCGCGCGAGGGCCGCGGGCCTGTCGAGGCTGAAATCAAGCAGGATGCGGCGCATTCGCTCGCGCTGGAACTCGAGCGCGTGGCGCGTGCGGGCGTCCGGCGCGCCGTCCTCGAGCGCGGCGGCGATGGCCGCCTCCGCAGCCTTGAAATCCCCGGCATCCACCAGCGCCACGATGGCCGGCGGTGCCGCCAGCCGCTCGCCGACGTCGACCTGCGTCGCCGCCGCGACGTCGGCCGCGAACGCCAGTGCCGCGGCCTTCGTGGGAGCGGCCGCAGCCGCGACGGCGCTCCCGGCCGGCGCCAGGCCGGACAGGAAAACCACCGCGGCCGTCGCCGCTCCCACGAAAGCCGCCTGCTGGTGGCGTCTGATTGCAGCCGTCACTGAGAAAGCCTCTCTCCTGGCCCCAGGGATGTAGCTGCAGGGTGTGTAGCATGCAGGTCATGCTTCGTCAATAATTTATTCTTTCTCATTGATTTTTCCGAATGATGTATTCCATGATGGCCGCCCGCACCGAAACGCCGGGAAGGGGACGATCCATGCGATTCGCGGCTCTGCTGCTCACCCTGCTGCTTGCCCACCCGGCCTCGCTGGCCGCGCGCGAGCCCGTATCCACCGCTTCGCCACCGTTGGGCGTGCCCGGACTGGCCGAGGCCCACCTGGCGCCCGACCACTGGATCGCGCTGCGGCCGGATGCGGAGCGCGTGATCATGACGCCCGCGCAGATCGCGGCGCAGAACGCGCGCATGGTGGCCGAGGATCCGTCGATCCTTGCGCTTGAATCGCTGCCGCCGCGCATCGACGGCGCCCGCGTCCGCGGCTGGATCGAGGACCTCTCGGTGCTGCCGCGGCGCGAGCTGTTCGACGTCGACGACCAGGCCGTCGCGCCCGCGACGCTCGAGCGCATCCGCGACAACCTCGCGCTCGACGCGGTTCCGGACGACCAGCCCGCGCGCTTCGGCATGGTCGTGCGCCGCGCCGACCTGCGCACCTTCCCCACCCGCCTGCGCGTCTTCCATTCGAAGGGCGACGGCGACATCGACCGTTTCCAGGAAAGCGCCCTGTTCCCGGGCGACGCGGTCGTGGTCGTGCACGAGAGCCGCGACGGCGAGTGGTACTTCGTCGCCAGCCAGCGCTACGCCGCCTGGATCGAGAAGCAGTACGTGGCCGAGGGCGGGCGCGACGAGATCCTCGGCTGGGGCCGGCGCGAGCCCTTCCTGGTGGTGACCGGCGCCACCGCGCGCACCGTGTACACGCCGCAGGCCCCGCGCGTCTCCGACGTGCAGCTGGAGATGGGCGTGCGCGTGCCCCTGGCCACGGCCGTCCCGGCCGGCGCGGTCAACGGCCAGTTTCCCGCCGCCCACCACGTCATCGAGCTGCCGGTGCGCGGCGACGACGGCGCGCTCTCCTTCGAACCCGCGCTGCTGCCCCGCTCGGCCGACGTCGCCAGCGACTACCTGCCGCTCACCGAGGCCAACATCATCCGCCAGGCCTTCAAGTTCCTCGGCGAGCGCTACGGCTGGGGGCACTCCTACAACGCGCGCGACTGCAGCGGCTTCGCCTCCGAGGTCTACCGCAGCTTCGGCGTGCTGATCCCGCGCAACACCAGCGCGCAGTCGATCGCCACCACGCTCGACCGCCTGGCCTTCGACGCCGGCGACGACCACGCCGCCCGCGTCCGGGCGCTGCGCGAGGCGCACCCGGGCGACCTGGTGTACTTCCCCGGCCACGTGATGATGGTGCTCGGCCAGGACAACGGCGCCGTCTACGTCATCCACGACACCAGCGGCATGGGCTGGCTGCCGGAGGGCGCCGACGCGCTCGAGCGCCTGCCGCTCAACGGCGTGGTGGTGACCCCGGTGCTGCCGATGATGTCCAACGCCACCACGCCGACGGTCGACCGCATCACCAGCATCCAGCGGATCCGCCCATGAAGATCACCGATATCCGGCTCTGCATGCTGCGGGTGCCGCTGAAGACCCCGTTCAAGACCGCGCTGCGCACCGTCGACACGGTCGAGGACATCGTCGTCACCATCCATACCGACGACGGCCGCATCGGCTACGGCGAGGCCGCGCCCACCGCGGTCATCACGGGCGACACCCACGGCTCGATCATCGAGGCCATCGGCAAGGTCATCGGCCCGCGGCTCATCGGCCGCGACGTCGCCGACCTCAACCGCAACGTGCACCTGGTGCAGACCGCCATGGAGCGCAACACCAGCGCAAAGGCGGCGGTCGAGATCGCGCTCTACGACCTCTGGGCGCAGCTGTACGGCGCCCCGCTCTACCGCATGCTCGGCGGCGGCGGCGACCCCGTGGTCACCACCGACCTCACCATCAGCGTCGACTACATCGACAAGATGGTCGCGGACTCGATGGCCGCGGTCGAGCGCGGCTTCGAATCGCTGAAGATCAAGGTCGGCAAGGACATCGGACTGGACATCGAGCGCGTCAAGGCGATCCACGCCGCGGTCGACGGCCGCGCCCTGCTGCGCCTGGACGCCAACCAGGGCTGGACGCCGAAGCAGGCGGTGTTCGCGATCCACGCGCTCGAGGACGCCGGCGTGCACCTGGAGCTGCTCGAGCAGCCGGTGCCCGCGCGCGACATCGAGGGCCTGAAGTACGTCACCGAGCGCGTCCACACGCCGGTGATGGCCGACGAGAGCGTGTTCGGCCCGGCCCAGGTGATCGACCTGATCCAGCGCCGCGCCGCCGACATCATCAACATCAAGCTGATGAAGACCGGCGGCATCTCGAACGCCGTGCGCATCGCCGACATCGCCGCCGTGCACGGCGTGGACTGCATGATCGGCTGCATGATCGAGTCCGCGATCAGCGTCGCGGCGGCGGTCCACCTCGCGGTGGCCAAGGCCGGTGCGATCACCAAGGTCGACCTCGACGGGCCCTCGCTGTGCACCTTCGACCCGGTCGAGGGCGGCGTGGAGTTCAACGAGTCCGAGATCGCCATCAGCGAAGCGCCGGGGCTGGGCATCCGCTCCGTGCGCGGGCTCGAACCCCTGCCCGTGGCCTGAGCCGGCCATGGCCCCCCTGGCGAAGATCCGCGGCGAGCGCGACAGGATGTCGGCGATCGAGCGGCGCATCGCCGACTTCATGCTCGACAACGCCCACCTGCTGCGCGACTACTCCTCGCAGCAGCTGGCCAACGCGCTTGGGAGCAGCCAGTCGAGCGTGGTGAAGTTCAGCCAGAAGCTCGGCTTCGAGGGCTATCCCGACCTCAAGTTCTCCATCGGCGAATCGCTGGCCCGGCGCGAGTCGGCCGAGGGCGCCCCGGACGCGCCGGCCGCCGCCAGCCTGCGCGACGACCCCGCCGCGCTGCTCGCCGAGTCGCTTTGGCGGGCCAAGGCCGAAGCGGTCGAGGTCACCCGCGCGCTCAATTCCCACACCGACGTCGCCGCCGTGGCCAGGGCCATCCGCGCCGCCGGCAAGGTCTATTCGATCGGCGTCGGCAACGACGGCCTGTACGCGCGCGCGATCGCGATCAAGCTGGCGCTCATCGGGCGCACCGCGATCCACCTCTTCGACCCGGCGCTGATGGCGATCGGCACCTCCTCGACCATGCCCGGCGACGTGCTCCTTGTGCTCTGCGAGCACGGCCAGGAGGCCGCGCTGTGCCAGACCGCGCGCCTGTTCCGCAAGCGCGGCGGCAAGGTCGTCACCATCACCCGCCACACCGCCAACGCGCTGCGCGCGCACGCCGACATCGCCCTGCTGGTGAGCGCGCACGACGCCCGCCCGCAGGTCGAGCTGCTGCTCTACCAGGCCGCGCTGCAGCACCTGCTCGACCTCGTCTTCCTGCTGCTGTGCGAGGACGAGGCCCACCTGCGCAAGCTGGTGGAAAACGCCGCGCCTATCGAGTGATGATCCAGCGATGAGCAAGCCGCGCCTCTCCAACGCCGCCCGGGTGCTGCTGGCCCTCGCGCTGGGCGCCATCGTCGGGCTCCTCCTCTCCTGGAGCGATCCCGCGCTGGGCGCCCGCGCTGCCGACCTGGTGCAGCCCATCGGCCGCCTGTGGCTCAACGCCCTGCAGATGACCGTGGTGCCGCTGGTCGCGGCGCTGGTGGTGCTGGGCGTCAATGCCGCCACCGACGCCGCCGCCTCCGGGCGCACCGCGCGCCGGGCGATGACCGTGTTCGCCGTCCTGCTGATCGCCTCGGGCACCTTCACCGCCTTCGCCGCCCCGGGCCTGCTGTCGCTGGTCCCGCGCGACCAGGCCCTGGTCGATGCCTTCCGCCTGGCCATCGGCGCCGACGACACCGTCATCGGCCGCGCGCCCTCCTTCGGCGAGTGGAGCACCACCGTCATCCCCAGCAACGCGCTGGCCGCGGCCGCCGCCAACGCCATGCTGCCGCTGGTGGTGTTCTCGCTGTTCTTCGGCTTCGCCGCGACCCGGCTGGAGGCCGACCGCCGCGCCCGCCTGCTCGAGCTGGTGCAGGCGATCGCCGACACCATGATCGTGATCGTGCGCTGGGTGCTGTGGGCGGCGCCGCTGGGCGTGTTCGCGCTGGTGCTGGCGGTGTGCGCGCGCGTGGGCATGGCCGTGCTGGGCGCGCTCGGCTGGTACGTGCTGCTGCTGTGCACGCTCTACATCATGGTCACCGTGCTGCTGTACGGCGTCGCGCGCCTGGCCGCGAACGAGCCCGTGCGCCGCTTCATGGTCGGCATCTTCCCGGCGCAGGTGATCGCCGCAAGCACCCAGTCGTCGCTGGCCTCGCTGCCGGCGATGATCGACTGCGCGCGTACCCGCCTGGGCTACCCGCTGCACGTGACCGCGCTGGTGCTGCCGATGGCGGTGTCGCTGTTCCGCATCACCAGCCCGATCCAGTACATCGGCGTGGTGACCTTCATCGCGTGGATGTACGGCATCGAGCTCGGCGGCGCGCAGGTGGCGACGGCGATCGTGCTGTCGGCGCTGATCAGCATGGGCTCGGTCGGCCTGCCCGGCCAGGTCAGCTTCATGACCAACAACCTGCCGGTCACCCAGGCCATGGGCCTGCCGGTGGAGCCGCTGGGCCTGCTGCTGGCGGTGGACAACATCCCCGACGTGTTCTCCACCGTCGGCAACGTCAGCGCCGACCTGACCGCGACCGCGATCGTCAACCGGCTCGACGGCACCCCGGACGTGGGCGTCGTCAGCGGGACTTCGACGCCCGCATCTCCATGACCCGCGGCGGCGGCGCGAACGTATCCGGCCGCGCCACCGCCCAGAACGCCTTGAACACCGCGTGCCGCTCGGGGATCGACGACAGCAGCTCGCCCGGCTGGAGGAACTGGAAGCTCTTCGCCAGCGAGGCCACGTGCATCGGCGACGCCCGGCGCACGATGTGCTCCGGCCCCAGCGCGGCCGGCGAGGACAGTCCCGCAGCGCACAGCAGGTCGCGCAGGCCGACCAGGGTGTTGCGGTGGTAGTTGGCGACCCGGTGCGCCTTGTCCTCGACGTCGAGGTGCTTCCAGCGGCGCGGGTCCTGGGTCGCGATCCCGGTCGGGCAGGTGTCGTTGTGGCAGTTGCGCGACTGGATGCAGCCGAGCGCGAACATGAAGGCGCGGCCGGCGTTGACGAAATCCGCGCCGATCGCGAGCGTGCGCGCGATGTCGAAGGCCGAGGTGATCTTGCCGGCCGCCGCCACCCGCACGCGGTCGCGCAGGTCCAGCCCGACCAGGGTGTTGTGCACCAGCATCAGCGCTTCCTGCATGGGCACGCCGATATGGTTCATGAACTCCACCGGTGACGCGCCGGTGCCGCCCTCGGCGCCGTCGACCACGATGAAGTCCGGCATGATCCCGCTCTCGCGCATCGCCTTGGCGACCGCGAACCACTCCCAGGGATGGCCGATGGCGAGCTTGAAGCCCACCGGCTTGCCGCCGGCCAGCCTGCGCAGGCGCTCGACGAACTCCAGCAGCCCCAGAGGCGAGCCGAAGGCGGAGTGCTGCGCCGGCGACACGCAGTCCTCGCCCACCGGGACCCCGCGCGCCAGTGCGATCTCGGGCGTCACCTTGACGCCCGGCAGCACCCCGCCGTGGCCGGGCTTCGCGCCCTGCGACAGCTTGATCTCGATCATCCGGACCTGCGGGTCGGCGGCATTGGCCGCGAACCGCTCCGGGTCGAAGCGGCCCTCCGCGTCGCGGCAGCCGAAATAGCCCGAGCCGATCTCCCACACCAGGTCGCCGCCGTACTCGCGGTGGTAGCTCGAGATCGAGCCCTCGCCGGTGTCATGGTGGAAGCCGCCCAGCTTCGCGCCCAGGTTGAGCGCGCGGATCGCGTTCGCCGACAGCGAGCCGAAGCTCATCGCCGAGATGTTGAACACGCTGGCCTCGTGCGGCGCCGGCCCGCCGCCGCCGATGCGCACGCGGAAGTCCGCGCTTTCGAGGTGCGTGGGCACCAGGGAATGGTTGATCCACTCGTAGCTGCTGCCGTAGACGTCGTGCAGCGTGCCGAAGGGCACGGTGTCCTGCACCTGCTTGGCGCGCTGGTAGACCAGGGCGCGCTGCTCGCGCGAGAACGGGACCTCGTCGGTGTCGCGCTCGATGAAGTACTGCCGGATCTCCGGCCCCACCGACTCCAGCCCGTAGCGGAAGTGCGCCAGCACCGGATACAGCTGCCTCAGGGTGCTGGTGCGCTGCATCACGTCGGCCAGGCCCAGCAGCGAAAGCGCCCCGGCCACCGCGGCGGGCCACCACCAGTGCGGCGACACGGCGAGCGCGAGCGCGATCGACGCAAGCGCCACGACGATGCAGGCGATCCAGGCAAGGTGGCGACGGGTCATCGGCGGAATCATCGGCGGCGCGCCCCTGCGGCGCGTGGCCAATGATCACATACGCCCCGCGCGCGGGCCGGATCGATGGTGCCCGGGGTGGGAATCGAACCCACATGGCCTCGCGGCCGGAAGATTTTAAGTCTCCTGCGTATACCTGGTTCCGCCACCCGGGCAGGTGGCGCGGACCCGGATCGGGGCGCGCATCCCGGTCCAACGCATGAAGGCGGCGGAAGCGGCCTGCGGATGAATGCGAGCGTCCGGCGGGGACGTGGTGCCCGGAGCGGGAGGAGAACCCGCAATGGCCTGTGGCCCAGGGAGTTTAAGTCCCCTGCGTCTACCGATTCCGCCACCCGGGCATGGAGCCTCAGGCCGCGTCGCGTAAGCGCTCGCGCTCGTCCTCGACGGCGGATTCGACGGCACCGGCCACGCGGCGCGCGACGGCCTCCGGCAGCGGGCCGAACAGCGGCAGCGCGCGCAGCGCGGAGAACAGGCGCAGGGTCGCCGCGCGGTTGCGGCTGAGCGCGTACCAGCCCACGCACAGCGCCAGGAACCCGGCGAGGATCAGGGTGTTGGGCACGTCCAGCCGCATCAGCTGGCCGGCGACCAGGCCCGTGCACAGGCTGAAGCCGGCCAGCGCCACCGCGGCCTGCGTGGGGCCGAAGCCGGCGTCCTGCATGAAGTGGTGGATGTGGTCGCGGCCGGCCGCGAACGGCGAGCGCCCCTCGCGCACGCGGCGCACGCTCAGCACCAGGCAGTCCATGATCGGGACCGGGATCAGCCACAGCGCGAGCACCGGGTTCACCGGATGGCCGGAGTTCTGGGTCAGGCGGAACACCACCCAGGCCACGACCAGGCCCAGCCAGGCGCTGCCGGCGTTGCCCATGAACGTCCTGGCCCGCGGCTGCCACGGGAAGCGCATGTTGTAGAGCAGGAAGGCGAACACCACCCCGGCGATCGACAGCGAGATGTTGGCCAGCGGGGGATTCCCCGCGTACACGGCCGCCGCGGCCAGCATCACCAGGCAGGCCGACACCAGCAGCCCGGCCAGGCCGTCGGCGCCGTCGACCATGTTGATGGCGTTGATGATGCCCACCGTCGCGAACACGGTGAACGGCACCGAGATCCAGCCCAGCTCGCCGGTCCCGAACACGCCGCCCAGGT
>JAAZHF010000389.1 GCA_012510865.1 Gammaproteobacteria bacterium | reverse complement strand
CTGGCGCTCGCGTCCGTGGGCTGCCGGCGCGAGGCCGAGGTCCCGGGAGGGCCCGCGGGCGCGCCCGCGGGGGAGGCCGGCGGGGCCGTCGCCGAGGCCGGGCCGCTGGTGCTCGAGGACGTGATGGAGACCGACCCGCGCTACATCATCGGCATCAGCTATCCGCCGGGGATCGCGCGCTATCCCGAGCTGGCCGGCGCGCTGAAGCGCTATGCCGACGCCGCGCGCGAGGACCTGATGGAGGCCGTGGACGCGCGCGATCCGTCCACGGTCGCGGAGGGAGGCCCCTACGACCTTTCGCTTCCCTTCGACCTGGTCCTGGAGACCCCCGACGTGGTGGCGGTGCAGGCCACCGGCACCAGCTTCACCGGCGGCGCCCACGGCCAGCCGCTGGTGGCACGCTTCGTCTGGCTGCCGCGGCGCGGCGAGATGCTGCGCGCCGAGGCGCTGGTCACGGATCCCGCCGGGTGGCAGGCCATTTCGTCCTTCGTCCGGGAATCGCTGCATGCGGCGCTGTCGCAGCGGCTGGATGCCGATGCCATGCCGCCGGAGGACCGCGTCCGCCTGATGCGCAGCGGCGGCCGCATGATCGACGAGGGCACCGCGCCCGAGGCGGAGAACTTCGCCCACTTCGAGCCGGTGCGTGGCGCCGGTGGACGGCTGCGGGCGCTGCGCTTCGTGTTCCCGCCCTACCAGGTCGGGCCGTATTCCGACGGGGTGCAGACGGTCGAGGTCCCGGCCGCGGTGCTGCTGCCGCACGTCGCTCCCGAATACCGCTCCCTGTTCGCTTCGGACTGAGGCCGGCGGCGGACGCTGGCCGGCCCCGCCGCATCGGGCTAGCATCGGCCCGAGCCATCGCGGGAGGCCGGGATGCATCCGGTGAGGGAACGCGTGCATGGACTGCTGGCCGAGGCCGACGTGCGGGTCGGCGGCGACAGGCCCTGGGACATGCAGGTGCACGACGAACGGCTGCCCGCGCGGCTGCTGGCGGGTGGATCGCTTGCGCTGGGCGAGTCCTACATGGACGGCTGGTGGGATACCGCGTCGCTCGACGGGCTGCTCGCCCGGATCATCGCGGCCGGGCTCGACCGGCGCGCCCCCGGCCTGGCCGACCTGCGCGACGGGCTCATCGCGCGGCTGGTGAACCTGCAGGTGCGCAGCCGCGCGTTCGAGGTCGGCCGGCGGCACTACGACCTCGGCAACGACCTCTACCAGGCCATGCTCGGTCGGCGCCTGGTGTACAGCTGCGGCTACTGGCACGACCGCGACGGTGCGCTGGCCCCGTCGCTCGACGCCGCGCAGGAAGCCAAGCTCGACCTGGCCTGCCGCAAGCTCGGCCTGGAGCCGGGCATGCGGGAGCTCGACATCAGCTGCGGCTGGGGCGAGGCGCTGAAGTTCGCGGACGAAAGCTACGGCGTCGGAGGGGGGGGGGTGACGATCTCGCGCGAACAGCTGGCCTTCGCCAGCGGGCTTTGCGAGGGGCTGCCGCTCGAATTCCGCCTGCAGGACTACCGCGAACTCGGCGGCGAGCGCTTCGACCGCGTGCTGTCGATCGGCATGTTCGAGCACGTCGGCGTGCGCAACTACCGCACCTTCTTCGAGCGCGTGCGCTCCCTGCTGGCGCCCGACGGCCTGCTGCTGCTGCACACGATCGGCGGCAACCGCTCGCGCCGGCGCACCGATCCGTGGATCGCGCGCTACGTCTTCCCGATCTCGATGCTGCCCTCGGCGCGCCAGATCGCGGGGGCCAGCGAAGGACTGTTCGTGATCGAGGACTGGCACAACTTCGGCGCCGACTACGACCTGACCCTGCAGGCCTGGCGCGACAACGTCGAGGCGGCCTGGGAGCGGCTGCCGGCGCGCTACGACGAGCGCTTCAGGCGCATGTGGCGCTACTACCTGGCGGGCTCGATGGCGAGCTTCCGGACCCGGCGGATCCAGCTGTGGCAGGTGCTGCTTTCGCCGGAGGGCGTGCCCGGTGGCATCGTCGTGCCGCGCTGAAGGGGTGCGGGTCGGCGGAGCCAGGCCGATGGCAATGATCGATGCCGCTCCGACCGCTGTCGCACCGGCCGCTGACGATCCGATCGATGCCGATCCGGTCCCCGTAGGAGCAGCTGCAGCTGCGGTCCCCGTAGGAGCAGCTACAGCTGCGACCGGTTTTTGCCGGCACGTCGGGTCGCAGCTGTAGCTGCTCCCACAGGAGGGTGGCGCGCAGGAGGGTGGCGCGCAGAAGGGAGGCGCGCGTGGAAAGCACTTCCCCCGCCGGAGCGGGGGAAGCGGGGGTCGCGTCAGTCCTGCTGGGTGGCCTCGGCCGGCGGGGCGCCGTCCTCGACGGTGCCGTCGAGGCCGCGCTTCACCAGCAGCGGACGGATGTCCGCGTCCTTGCCGGAGAAGTCCTTGAACAGCTGCAGCGCGTCCTTGCTGCCGCCCTGCGAGAGCAGGGTGGAGCGGAAGCGGTCGCCGTTGGCGCGGGTCAGGCCGCCGTTCTCCTCGATCCAGGCCACGGTGTTGGCGTCCAGGACCTCGGACCAGATGTAGGCGTAGTAGCCCGCCGCATAGCCGCCCATGATGTGGCTGAAGTAGGTGGTGCGATAGCGGGGCGGCACCGGATCGAAGTCCAGGCCGGCGGCCTTGAGCGCGGCGGCCTCGGTGGCGAGGATGTCGCCGGCCTTCGGCAGCCGGTCGGCCGGCAGCTGGTGCAGGTACTGGTCGAGCATCGCCGCGCCCAGGTATTCGGTCGTGGCGAAGCCCTGGTTGAACCTGGCGGTCGCCACCACCTTGTCCAGCAGCTCCTGCGGCATCGCCTCGCCGGTCTGGTAGTGCTTTGCGTAGTTGGCGAGGATCGACGGCCAGTCGGCCCACATCTCGTTGACCTGCGAGGGGAACTCGACGAAGTCGCGCGGGACGCTGGTGCCGCTGAAGTAGGGGTATTCCACGTCGGAGAACATGCCGTGCAGGGCGTGGCCGAACTCGTGGAACATCGTGGTCACTTCGTCCCAGGTGAGCAGGGTCGGCTCACCGGCGGGCGGCTTGGTGATGTTCTGGTGGTTGGCCACCACCGGCTTGGTGTCCATGAGGTGCGACTGCGAGACGTAGGAGTTCATCCACGCGCCGCCGCGCTTGGAGTCGCGCGCGTAGGGGTCGAAGATGAAGATTGCCAGCTGCGAGCCGTCGTGGTCGAACACGTCGTACACCCAGGTGTCGGGGTGGTACTTCGGCAGGTCGGTGCGTTCCTTGAAGGTGATGCCGTAGAGCTGGGTGGCGGCGTAGAGCACGCCGTTCTCCAGCACGTTCATCATCTCCAGGTAGGGCTTGAGCTGGGATTCGTCGAAGTTGTATTCGGCCTGGCGCACCTTCTCGGTGTAGAAGGACCAGTCCCACGGGGCCAGCTGGAAACTGGGCTCGCCCTTGGCGGCCTGCTCCTGGTCGATCATGGCCTGCAGCTTCTCCGCCTCGCGCTTTGCGTTGGCGACGGCGGCCGGGGCCAGCTGGCCGAGCATGTCGTTGACGGCCTGCGGGGTGCCGGCGGTGGCTTCCTCGAGCACGTAGGTCGCGTGGTTCGGGTAGCCGAGCATCTTGGCGCGCTCGTCGCGCAGCTGCACGACCCGGGAG
>JAAZHF010000388.1 GCA_012510865.1 Gammaproteobacteria bacterium | reverse complement strand
GGGCATCAACGGCGACCCGGCGCTGGGCGCAGGCGCCGCCTGCGAGTGGCAGTACGACCGCTGCGAGCGCATCCCCGATGGCGAGGCCTGCGAGGGCTGGCGGCAGCGCGGGCGCGAGATCGAATCGTCCTGGCGGCACGCCCGCGGCGACGCCCGGCCTCCGCTGCAGGAGGAATTCGCGCGGGTCGCGCGCATCCTCGCGGACACCACCTGCGGCCTGCCCACCGCGCGACCCTGATCTTCCGATACCATCCTCCCCACGCAAGGAACCAGGGGGACGGCATGGAAGTGAGGCATTCGGGTCTGGGGATCGCATCGTTCGCCATCAGCATCGGCGTCGGCCTGATGAGGCTCCTTCTGTTCGCCGTGGCCGGCGTCATGGAGGCCTCCACGCCCGGCGGCATCGACGACGAGTCGGTCGGCGCGATCCTGATCGGCCTGGGGCTGTTCGCCCTGCTGGCACTGTGCCTGCTCGGCATCGGGCTCGGGGTCGCCGCGCTGTTCCAGCAGGGACGCGGCAAGGCCTTGCCCGTGCTGGGGGTCGTCATCGGCGGCGGGGTGCTGCTGCTCACCGGGCTGCTTCTGGTCCTGGGCACCCTGGCCTGACCGCCTTCCACGACGAAGCCACCGTCCCACGCAGGCCACCGCCACCATGCGCGAAATCGGCCTGACCATCCTGCTGCTGACCCTGGGCAACGTGTTCATGACGTTCGCCTGGTACGCCCACCTCAAGGAGCTGGGCGCGCGGCCCTGGTTCGTGGCCGCGCTGCTGAGCTGGGGCATCGCCTTCTTCGAGTACATGCTGCAGGTGCCGGCCAACCGGATCGGCTACACCGTGCTGTCGCTGGGCCAGCTCAAGATCCTGCAGGAAGTGATCACCCTGGCCGTGTTCGTGCCCTTCGCCGTGCTCTACATGAAGGAACCGCTGAAGCTCGACTACCTGTGGGCCGGGCTGTGCATCCTGGGCGCGGTGTACTTCATCTTCCGTGGGGGCGTCGCGACGGCGGGGTAGCGGCGGCCGGGCGCACGCGGCGCCGGGGCGTCCACGTACGGGCGCTGGCAGGCGTCGCACCAGAACGCGCGGCGCCCTGCCTGCCCGAGCTGCCTGCGAAACGACAGGCGGGCGCCGTCGCGGGGACAGGTCGACTTCGCGTGGACCTGCCAGTGCTTCTTCAGCACGCCGGCCTTCTTCCACCGGTAGAAGTCGAAGCTGTACTCCCGCGCCTGGTCCACCAGCTGCGCCAGCTTGCGCGCCGGCAGCGCTCCGACCCGGCTTTCCGGGTGCACGCGGATGCGGTGCAGCACCTCGTTCTTGATGATGTTGCCGACGCCGGCGAAGGTGCCCTGCTCGAGCAGCGCATCGGCGACCAGCGCCTCCGGACGGGCGCGCAGCTTGCGGCGCGCCGCGGCGGGATCCCAGGCGTCGGACATGACGTCGGCGCTCCAGTCGTATGCATCGTCGAGCGCGCCTTCGATGAAGCGCACCGAACAGGCGTAGAAGTTCAGGACTTCGCCCCTGCTGAAGCCCAGGGCCAACCGCGGCGGGGTGGCCTTGCCCTCGTTGATGCGATAGCTGCCGAACAGCATGAAGTGGATGCGCAGGCTGAAGCCGTCGAACCCGAGCAGGAAGTGCTTGCCCCAGCTGCGCACCTCGCGGACCGTGCGCCCGCGCATGCGTTCGATGTCCTGCGTGCTGTTGCCCGACACGCGCATGACCCGGCGGCGCGCGAAGCGGGCCGCCTCCTCGCGGAGGATGACGATCGACGGACCTTCCGGCATGGCGCGAGTATCCGCGCCGACGGTGACGCGGGAATCAACGTCGCCCGGCGAGGGCCGTGGATGCAGGGCACGCTGCTCCTTCACGGCGCCCGGCCGCCGCGGCTGCTAGACGGAGGCCTCCATCCGACCCATGGTCCGATCGAGCGCCCCGATGCCGCGCCGCGCCAGCCATGTCCACACCGGCACCGCAGGCTGGTCGATCGCCAGCGGACACCGCGGCCTGTTCGGCGATGGCGCCAGCGTGCTCGCCCGCTATGCCACCCGCTTCGGCGCGGTCGAGATCAATTCCTCGTTCCACCATCCGCACCGCAGGGCGACCTATGCGCGATGGGCGGCGGCCGTGCCCGATGCGTTCCGTTTCTCCGTCAAGCTGCCGCGGACGATCACGCACGAGCTGCGCCTGCGTGCGGCGATGCCGCTCGTGGATGCGTTCCTCGAGCAGGCCGGCGGCCTTGGCGGCAAGCTCGGCTGCCTCCTCGTGCAGCTGCCTCCAGGGCTGCCGCACGACGGCCGCGTCGCCAACGCCTTCTTCGCCGCGCTCCGCAGGCGCTGGACGGGCGGCCTCGCCTGCGAGCCGCGGCACGCGAGCTGGTTCGCGCCGAAGGTCGATGCCCTGTGGCACCGCCACCGGATCGCGAGGGTCGCCGCCGATCCGGCGCCGGTCGCGGGCGCCGCGGATCCCGGCGGCCACCCCGCACTGGCCTACTGGCGCTGGCACGGATCGCCGAGGACGTACTACAGCGCCTACGACGCGGACGCGCTGGCCGCGCTCGCGGGTCGCGTGGGATCCACCCTGCCGCCCGGCGGGGAGGCCTGGGTGGTGTTCGACAACACGGCGCATGGCCACGCCACGCCCAACGCCGCCGCCTTCCAGGCGCTGGTGCATGGCTGACCTCCGGACCGGCGCGAGCGCGGGCCCGCGCACCGTGCCCGGGCGTGGCTCAGGGCGATTCGCGTGCGATGGTGGCGTGTATGCCGTTGACCAGCTTCAGCGCCGCCGACCCGTAGTAGACGTGGAAGTCCGCGGCCATCTCGCCCTGGGCGAAG
>JAAZHF010000387.1 GCA_012510865.1 Gammaproteobacteria bacterium | reverse complement strand
GTTCCGCGACCCGCTCGGGCCGATCGAGCCGAACCGGCAGAGGGACGTTGTCTACCCCGTCTCCCAGCTGGTCGCGCGCTGCGTCGGCGACTACTGGCACGCCCACGGAATCGGCATGACCGCGCACGACATCAAGGAAGTCGTGATCCGCCGCGTTCTCGGCAGGGGCTGGCGCCACCGCACCGCCGAATGGATTGCCGATGCCATCACCGAAGGACTGATCGAGCCGTACGCCACGGATGGCGTGACCCGCTACAAGCCCACCCCCACCACGGAGTAACACCATGACGACCCTGACCGACACCCTGGCCGCGCTCGAGGCGCGCGCCCGCACCATCCCCGACGAGATCCACGACCTGCGCCAGCAGCGCGGGACGCTGGCCCTGCAGGCCACGCTCGACCCCAGCAAGGTGGGCGCCCTGGACAAGCTCGACACCGACCTGGAGACGCTGGAGCGCGAACAGCGCGATGTCCTGGCCGCGATCGAGGAAGCACAGAAGCAGATCCAGGAGGCCAAGGGCCGCGGGAAGATCGAAGCCTCGCGGAAGGCCGTCAAGGCGTACCCGGCAGCGGTGAAACGCGTTACCGCCGCTTACGGTGCCCTCGCTGATGCGCTGGAAAACCTCTCGGCAGCGGTGATGAAGGCGAAGGCCGCCGAGCGCCAGGCCAACGACCTTGCCGACGAATGCGTGCCCTTCGACCCGGACGCCGGCGACATCCACACCCACGGCACCAGGATGATGACCGCGACCGATGGCCTCGACGCCCTGCTGGTGCAAGCCGCCAGCACCGACCAGACCGCATTCCCGTGGACGATCCGCGAGCGGCTGACCGCACACGTAGACACTGTGGCGCCCCGCGTCATGGCGGAAGCAGACATCCGGCAGCAGACCATCGAGCAGCAGCTGCACGACGGCCGCGCCGGAGTGAAGCAGCAGGGCAAGGGCACGCTCGACCCGGCGGCGATCAAGCAGGCATGGCCCCGCGGCCAGGTCCAGGCGGATGGCCGGACGTTCGTTGACGCCTACGCGCCGCCCCCGGCGGCCTGACAGGAGACAAGACCATGTGCAATCCTGTTGTGTACTGGATGGCGTCCATCGCGACCACGCTGGCAAGCGGCTACGTCGCCAGCGAGAACCAGAAGAACATGGGCGAGTACAACGCCCAACTGGCCGATAACAACTCCGCGCTGGCGCGTGCCCGAGCCGACGACGCGAACGCGATGGGCACCCGCGAGATGGAGCGGGCCGCGTGGCGGACGAGGATGCGCGTGGGCGAGCAGCGCGCGGCGATCGCGGCGAACAACCTCGACCCGACGATGGGCACGCCGGCGGACATCCTCGGCGAAACGGCCCTGTTCGGTGAGATCGAGCAGCAGGACATCCGGCTCAACGCGGCGCGGCAGGCGTGGGGCCACCAGGTCGACGCCTCCAACTTCACGAGCGAGGCGGGGATGTCGCGCTGGCAGGGCCGGACGCAGTCGCAGATGACCATTCTGGGATCGCTGGGGCAGTCGGCCATGTACGGAATGGAAGCCTGGGGCGGCGGTGGCGGTGCCACCTTCAATAAGCAGACGGCCTCGAAGGGCTCGAGCGGTTCCAAGAACAATTGGGGAGGTTGGTGACGGCCTGACCCGCAACACCGCACCGCATCCGCAACACGCCGGCCGCGCAATTGCTGGCGTGTTGCGGGTGTTGCGGCTGTTGCGGGATAGCGGCAGGGGCAGGCAGCGAGTGCCGTCGCGGCGAGGCCGCCAAGGCCGGCGTCGGCGGTGACCACGGATCTTCCGACAAACGGCGTGCAGGGCGAGGGTCACTCCCTGCGGTGTGGGGCCGGATGTTGGTAACTGATCAAAAATTGCCCTAACCTATTGAATCATAAGGGCGCATGGCGGAAGGGGTGGGATTCGAACCCACGGATGCTTGCGCATCGGCGGTTTTCAAGACCGCTGCAATCGACCACTCTGCCACCCTTCCGTACGCGCGCGGGCCGGGCCCGCGCGGCGATTGTCGCATGTCGCCTCCGGGCGGCAACCCGCGCACGCGGCGCGCGGCCGGTGCCTCAGGCAGCCGCGGCGTCCGCCACGCTGTTGCTGCAGTCCAGGCGCGAGGACTCGATCAGCGGCGGCAGCTTCTCGGCGAGGAAGTCGATGAACACCCGCACCGCCGGCAGCAGGCCGCGGCGCGAAGCGAACACCAGGTGCGCGATGCCCTGCGGCAGCCGCCAGTCCGGCAGCACGACTTCGAGCTCGCCCGCGCGCACCGCCTCCGCGCACAGCGTTTCCGGCAGCATGGTGATGCCCAGGCCCTGGCGCGCCAGTGACATCAGCATCGGGAAGTCGCCGCCGGCCACGCGCGGCTTGAGGTCGATGCGACGCACCTCGCCGTCATTGCCCTGCAGTTCCCAGCGCTGGCGGACCTCGTCTTCGCTCATCGTCATCGTGGTGTGGTCGTTGAGCTCCTCGGGCGTCTTCGGGCGGCCGGCGCGGTCGAGGTAGGTGGGGCTGGCCACCAGCAGCTCCTGGATCTGGCCGAAACTGCGCATCACCAGGCTGCCGTCGTCATCGAGCTTGTTGCGCACGCGGATGGCGACGTCGAAGCCTTCGTTGATCACGTCGACGCGGCGGTTGCTGACGTGCATCTGCACGCGCACCTGCGGGTAGCGGGCAAGGAACTCGGGAAGCAGCTGCGGCATCTGCTGCTGCGCCAGCCCCACGGGGACGCTGGCCCGCACGATGCCGCGCGGCTCCGCGCTCAGGCGGTCCACCACCTCCCGCGCGGCCGTCGCCTCCGCCAGCATCGACTGCGTGTGGCGATAGACGCTCTGGCCGACGTCGGTCACGGCGAAGCGACGCGTCGAACGCTGCAGCAGCCGCACCCCGAGCTCCGTTTCGAGCTGGCTGATGCGGCGGGACAGGCGCGACTTGGGGATGCCCAGCGCACGCTCCGCCGCCGCGAATCCGCCGTGGTCGACCACCATCGCGAAGTAATAGAGATCGTTCAGATCCTGCATCGCCGCGCCTCCTGTTGGAACAATGGCCGTCAATTTGATCACTTAACGGTTGCATTTGCAACAAAACAGGACATGAACGGAACAAAGAGGCAGCCAGACGTGCACCATACCCGCCGAATGGAACGCGGACTGGCCTGCGGGCTCAGGAAATGACGTCGACCCCGCCCATGTATGGCCGCAGCACGTCCGGGACGACGATCGAGCCGTCGGCCTGCTGGCCGTTCTCCATCACCGCGACCAGGGCGCGGCCCACGGCGACGCCCGAACCGTTGAGCGTGTGCAGCGGCTCGGGCTTGCCGGTGTCCTCGTTGCGCCAGCGGGCAAGCATGCGCCGCGCCTGGAAGTCCCCGCAGTTGGAGCAGGACGAGATCTCGCGCCAGGCCTGCTGCGAAGGGATCCACACTTCCAGGTCGAAGGTCTTGCGCGCGGCGAAGCCCATGTCGCCCGAGCAGAGCAGCATGCGGCGGTAGGGAAGCCTGAGGCGCTCCAGCACGACCTCGGCGCAGCGCGTCATGCGTTCGTGTTCGGCGTCGCTGTCGGCCGGACGCACGATCGAGACGAGCTCGACCTTCTCGAACTGGTGCTGGCGGATCATGCCGCGGGTGTCGCGGCCGTGGCTCCCCGCCTCGGCGCGGAAACACATCGAGTGCGCGGTCATGCGCAGCGGCATCGACGCGCCGTCGAGGATCGTGCCGGCCACGAGGTTGGTCAGCGGGACTTCGGCGGTCGGCACCAGGTAGCGCCTGGAGGCGGATTCGCCCTCGCCCACCACGGTCGAGAACAGGTCCTCCTCGAACTTGGGGAGCTGGCCGGTGCCACGCATGGCCTCGGCATTGACCAGCAGCGGGACGTTGGTTTCCTGGTAGCCGTGTTCGCCGACGTGCAGGTCGAGCATGAACTGCGCCAGCGCGCGGTGCAGGCGGGCGAGCTGGCCGCGCAGCACCGTGAAGCGCGCGCCGGAGAGCCGCGCGGCGGCCTCGCCGTCCAGCCAGCCATGGCGCGAACCCAGGTCGACGTGGTCACGCACCTCGAAGTCGAAGGCGCGCGGCGTTCCCCACCGGTGCAGCTCGACGTTCTGCGATTCGTCGCTGCCACGCGGCACGCTGTCGTCGGGCAGGTTCGGCAGGCCCAGCGCGATCGCCTCGAGCTCGGCGCGGATGCCCTCCAGCCGTCCCTCGGAGGCCTTGAGCTCCTCGCCCAGGCCGGACACCTCGGCCAGCAGCGGCGCGGTGTCCTCCCCGCGCGCCTTCGCCTGGCCGATCGCCTTGCTGCGCGTGTTGCGCAGGTTCTGCAGTTCCTGGGTACGCACCTGCAGCGCCTTGCGCTCGGACTCCAGCCGCGCGAGCACGCGGGCATCGAGTTCGAATCCACGGGTTTCACGCAGGCGCAGGGCCAGCGCGGCGGGGTCTTGGCGCAAAAGGCTGGGATCGAGCATCGCGGGGTTTCGTCGAGTGGCTGGCCCGCGATTATCGCGTGTCGCGTCCGGGATTGCCCGGCGGGGCATGGCAGAATCGGGCCACGCCGACGGAATCCGCCGAACATGCCTGCAGAACCAAGACGCCGCCTCCTGCTCGCCCCGACCGGTCGCGGCTGGTGGATCATCGCCGCCGGCCTCGCGATCGGGCTGGCGCTGTTCCTCGCGCTGTGGCTGTCGCAGCGCGCGGGGCCGCCCGAACCCTACCGCGCCGACGAACAGGCGCCCGCCGCGGCGGCCCCCGTGTTCAAGCCGCTGCCGGCGCCACCGCCGCCGGGACTGGCGGGCGAGCCGATCCCGGCCGGCCCCGCCGCGGGCGCGCGCCTCGAGGAACCCGAGCGCCGTGCCCCGCCGCCGTCCGCCGCGGATCCCCGCATGGCCGGGGACGGCGGTGAGCCGGCGCCGGACGTTCCGTCCCCCACGGCCGCGTCCGCGACCAGCGCGCCGGTGCCGGTGAGCTCTCCGCAGCCCGAATACCCGAGGCGTTCGCTGCGCCGCGGCGAGTCGGGCGAAGTCCTGCTGCGCATCCACGTCGCTTCGCGCGGGGTGCCCGCCCGCGTCGACGTGGCCTCGAGCAGCGGCTCCCGGGACCTCGACCGGGCCGCGCAGCGCGCCGTCCGCCGCTGGCGCTTCCGGCCGGCAACGCGCGACGGCATGGCCGTCGGGGGCGAGGTGACGGTACCGATCCGGTTCGACGCCGGCGGCTGAGCCCCATCGCGCATACGCGGCCTCGACCGCGGCTGTGGAAGGCTCGTGGCGCCGGCAACGGCAGCCACTGGAGAGCCCGCATGGCCGATCCGGATCCGCCCCCCACCGAACCCGCGCCGAATGCTCCGCCGCCTGAAGCCGGACCGCGTCCGGCGACGCCGCTGCTCTGGATCGTGCTGCTGCTCGCGCTGCTGGCCCTGGGCTGGTTCCTCTACAACCGGTTCTTCGCCGTCGCCATCGCTCCGGAGCCGCCGGCGCTGCCCGCGCCTTCCGGATCGACGGCCGATCTCCCGCGGGAGCCCGCCAGCGCACGCGCCGACGAGGACGGGGCCGCACGGCGTCCGGCCCGCGACCGCCCACCTCACGCGGCGGCTCCAGCCGACCGCGCGGCCGAGCCGGTGGCGCGCGTCCAGCCGGACTACCCCGCGGCCGCCTACCGCGCACGCGCCGAGGGCACGGTGCTCGTCGGCGTGCTGGTCGACGCCCGGGGGCAGCCGCGCGAAGTGGAGGTCGTCCGCCGCAGCGGCTCGCGCGAGCTCGACCGCGCGGCCGTGGACGCGGTGCGCCAGTGGACCTTCTCGCCGGCGATGCGGGATGGGCGGACCGTCGAAGCCCGGGTCGAAATCCCGGTGACCTTCCGGCTCGAGCGGCAATAGCGGACCTCAGGCGCAGCGGAGCCCGAAGCCGGTGTCCCTCGCAAGCGCTTCGAAGCCGGGGAAGGAGGTGGCGACGTTCGCCACGTCCTCGACCAGCACCTCGCCGTCGGCCAGCTGCGCGGCGACGGCGAAGGCCATCGCGATGCGATGGTCCCCGTGGCTGTCGACCCGCCCACCGCGCAGCCGCCCTCCCTCGATGCGCATCCCGTCGCCGGTTTCGTCCACGCGCACGCCCAGTGCCTGCAGGCCGCCCGCCATGGCGCTGATGCGGTCGGACTCCTTCACCCGCAGTTCGCCGGCGCCGCGGATCCGGCTGGTGCCGCTGGCGCAGGCGGCGGCCACGGCGAACACGGGCAGCTCGTCGATCATGTCGGGAACGAGGTCTTCCGGCAGGTCGATGCCGCGCAGCGGTGCATGCCGGACCTCCAGGTCCGCGACCGGGCCGCAGGCACCTTCGCGTCGGCCGCTTTCGCGGATATCCGCGCCCATCGCGCGCAGGGCGCCGAGCAGGCCGGTGCGCCGCGGGTCGACGCCCACGCCGTGCAGCCGGAGGCTCGAACCGGGGACCAGGGACGCGGCGACGAGGAAGAACGCCGCCGAGGAGAAGTCGCCGGGGACCTGGATGTCGCGCGCCTGCAGCCGGGAGCCGCCGGCCAGCCGTGCCCCGCCCGGCTCGATCGCCACCGGGCAGCCGAGGGCCTGCAGCATCCGTTCCGTGTAGTCGCGCGTCGGGCGCGGTTCGCGCACGCGGGTAACGCCCGCGGCATACAGGCCCGCGAGCAGCACCGCGGACTTCACCTGGGCGCTCGCGACGGGGGATTCGAAGTCGATGCCACGAAGGCTCCGTCCGCCGGAAATGCGGAGCGGCGGGCGCTCGCCGTCGTCGGAGGCGATGGCCGCGCCCATGAGCCGCAGTGGCTCCATGACGCGCTGCATGGGCCGCCGCGACAGCGAGCCGTCGCCTGCGAGCACGCTGTCGAAGCGCTGCCCCGCCAGCAGTCCGGCGAGCAGGCGCATCGCGGTGCCCGAGTTGCCGCAGTCCAGGGTCCCCGCCGGCGCGCGCAGGCCGTCGACGCCCACGCCATGGACGACGCGACGGGCATGCGCGGGGGCGTCGATGCGGACGCCCATGGCCTCGAAGATGGCCGCGGTCGCGCGCGTATCCTCGCCCTCGAGGAAGCCGTCGATGCGCGACGTCCCGTCGGCCAGCGCGGCGAGCATCACCGCGCGATGGGACACCGACTTGTCACCCGGGACGGGGAATGCGCCGTCCAGCGCCCGGCTCCGCGTGGCGACCCAGCAGCGGGGCCCGTGGAGCGGCGACGCGGGCGCCGCCTCAGCCATGCCGGCGCTGGAAGTCGGCCATGAACGCGGCCAGGGCCTGCACGCCCTCCAGCGGCATCGCGTTGTAGATCGAGGCGCGCATCCCCCCGAGCACGCGATGGCCCTTGAGTCCGATCAGCCCCGCCGCGCCCGCCTCTTCCAGGAAACGGCCGTCGAGCGCCGGATCGTGCAGCTGGAACGGCACGTTCATGCGCGAACGCACCGCCGGGTCGACCCCGTTGCGATAGAAGCCGCCGGAGCCGTCGATCGCCGCATACAGCGCGCGGGCCTTGGCCTCGTTCCGCCTGGCGAACGCCTCGACCCCGCCCTCGTCGAGCATCCAGCGGAAGGTCAGGCCGGCCACGTACCAGTTCCAGGTGGGCGGCGTGTTGAGCATCGACCCCGCCTCCAGCTGCAGGCGGTAGTCGAAGATGTCGGCGCGCGGCTGGCCGGCGCGCGCGAGCAGGTCGCGGCGCACGATCACCACGCCGATGCCGACCGGCCCGAGGTTCTTCTGCGCGCCCGCGTAGATGGCTCTGTAGCGGGAGACATCGATCGGCTCCGAGGCGATGCTCGAGCTGAAGTCGGCGAACAGCGGGACGTCGCCGGTATCCGGGAACGGATGGCCACCGGGCGCGGACGGCCGGAACTCGACGCCATGGATGGTCTCGCTGGCGGTCACGTGCACGTACGCGGCGTCCTCCGACAGCCGCCATTCCTCGAACGGCGGGATGCCGCGGTACCCGTCGGCCTCGCTGCTGGCGGCGATGTTGAGGTCGACGTAGGGACGCGCCTGCCGGGTGGCCACCTGGCCCCAGTGTCCGGTCAGCACGTAGTCCGCGCGCTGCCCGGGGGCCGCGAAGTTCAGCGGCAGCAGTGCCTGCTGGGTGGTGGCGCCGCCGGCGACGAAGAGGACGGCATAGTCGTCGGGGATCGAGAGCAGCGCGCGCAGGTCGGCCTCGGCGCGTTCGGCGATCTCCAGGAACTCGGGCCCGCGGTGGCTGATCTCCACGATCGAGGCGCCGGCGCCGCCGTATTCGAGCATCGTGTCCCGCGCCTGGCGCAGCACCTGCTCCGGCAGCGTGGAGGGGCCGGGGCTGAAATTGAATGCGCGCGCCATCGTTCTCACCTGTGCGTCCTGGGGGCAAGCCAGTATGCCGCAACGCAACACCGCCGCGCCCGTGGTGCGCGGCGTAGGATGGAACTCCCCGCCCGAGGACGCCGCCCATGCACGTCCGCCGCACTCCCCCACTGCGAGCGTCTGCGATCACCGGCGAGGACGTGTACCTCGACCGCCGGCGCATCCTCACCGCGCTGGCCGCGCTCCCGGCGATCGCCGCGGCCGGCTGCCGCGGCGCCGAACCCCCGCCGCCGCCCGTCGACGTCCCCCGCTCGGCAGCCGCCACCGGCGCCTTCGATACCGCGGAAACCCGCACCCGCTACGAAGACGCCACCAGCTACAACAACTTCTACGAGTTCGGGAGCGGCAAGGCCGATCCGTCGCGGGCCGCGAAGACCCTGGTGACCTCGCCCTGGTCGGTGGCGGTGTCCGGCGAATGCGCGCGGCCCGGCAGCGTACCGCTGGAAACCCTGCTCTCCGGCCTCGTGCCCGAGGAGCGCGTGTACCGCATGCGCTGCGTCGAAGGCTGGTCGATGGTGATCCCATGGCTCGGCGTCCCGCTGGCGGCGGTGCTCAAGCGGCTCGCGCCCACCGCCGATGCCAGGTTCGTCGCCTTCACCAGCCTCGCCGATCCACGGCAGATGCCCGGGGTGCGCGCGCCGATCCTGGACTGGCCCTACCGCGAGGGCCTGCGCATCGACGAGGCCATGCACCCGCTGGCCCTGCTGGTGACCGGCATGTACGGCAAGCCCCTGCCGCAGCAGAACGGCGCGCCGCTGCGCCTGGTCGTGCCCTGGAAGTACGGCTTCAAGGGCATCAAGTCGATCGTCGCGATCGAGTTCACGCGCAGGGCGCCGCGCACGGCGTGGAACGACATGCAGCCGCGCGAATACGGGTTCTTCGCCAACGTGAACCCCGACGTCGACCACCCGCGCTGGAGCCAGAAGACCGAGCGCCGCATCGCCGGCGACGGCAACCGCCTGTTCGCGGACCGGATCCCGACCCTGCCCTTCAACGGCTACGGCGAGCAGGTCGCGGGCCTGTACAGGGGCATGGATCTTGCCCGCTGGTACTGAGCGCGGGATCGTCGCCGCGAAGGTCGCGCTGCATGCGCTCGTGGCGGCACCGCTGGCCTGGCTGTGCTGGCAGGCCGGGGAAATCGCCAGCGGCGCCGACATCGACGCCCTCGGCGCGGATCCGGTCAAGGCCATCGAGCACCGGCTGGGGCTCTGGGCGCTGCGCCTTCTGCTGCTCACGCTCGCCGTGTCCCCGCTGCGGCAGGTGCTCGGGATGCCGCGGCTGCTGCGCTTCCGGCGCATGCTCGGCCTGTGGGCCTTCGCCTATGCCTGCCTGCACTTCAGCGCCTGGCTGGCCCTCGACCTGCGGGGCTGGTGGTCGCTGGTCCCGGGCGAGATCGCCAAGCGCCCGTACATCACGGTCGGATTCGCCGCCTGGCTGCTGCTGGTCCCGCTTGCGGTGACGTCCACGCGCGGCTGGATGCGGCGCCTGGGACGAAACTGGGGCCGCCTGCACCGCCTGGTCTATGCCAGCGCGGCGCTCGCGGCGCTGCACTTCTGGTGGGTCGTCAAATCCGACTTCCGCGAGCCGCTGCTCTACGTGGTCCTGCTCGCCGTCCTGCTTGGCTGGCGCCTGCTGCGGCGCCGCGGGGCCGGCGCGTCGGGCCGGCACGCGCCCGCGTCAGCCCGCACCGAACAGAAGTAGCAGGGCCAGCAGGCCGGCCAGCAGCAGCGCCGCCAGCAGCAGCCACGGCAGGCGCATGCCGCCCTGCCGGGCGCGCGGCGTGCCGGTCGCCGCGGCATCGCCGGCGGGGTCGGGCACCGGGGGCGGCGCGCCCAGTGGCGCCTCGAGCACGAAGCGGTGGTGCGCGTCGAACACGACCTGGTCTCCCGGGCGGAGCACTGCGTCGCGCACCGGCTCGCCGTTGACCTGGCTGCCCTCGGCCGAACCGAGGTCGCGCAGGACCACCTCGCCGCGCAGCATCTCGAGCCTCGCGTGGCGCTCGGCGAACGCGGCCTCGTCGATGCGGATGTCCGACTCCGGCGCGCGCCCGACCAGCCGCGGGCGCTCCAGGGTGAAACTGCGTCCGTGGTACTGCCCGCCCACGCCACGAAGCACCACGCGCACGTCGCCGGCCTCGCCGGTGCTGTCGCCGAACCCCGCCTCGGGCTGCCGTGGAGGCTCCGACGGGACCAGGCGGATGCCGCTGCCATCCAGGAACACCGCGTCGCCCAGCCGCAGCATCGCCATGCGCAGCACCGGCCTGCCGTTCACGTGGACGCCGCGCGTGCCTTCGGGCACGCTCAGCCAGACGCCGCGACGGTCGACGCAGAAGTTCACCAGCGGTGATGCATCGACCGGACCCAGCCGGCTTCCTCCCTCGACGCGTCCGATGCCATGCACGCCGACGGCCAGCGGGTACTCGTCGCCGCCGGGTTCGAAACGCAGCCTGAGGGTATCCATGCGCGGGGAAATCTAGCACGCGCCGCGCGCTTGGATCGACGGCCGCGCGCGGCGACAATGCGCCCCCCTCCCCGCGGAACGCGCCATGGCAGGCATCGACATCCACCATCCACACCGGCTTCCGGCCGCGCGCGCGCGCGAGGCGGTGCAGCAGGCGGCGGACACGCTGGTCGAGCGCTTCGGCGTCGAGTGCCGCTGGGACGGCGACGCGCTGGAGTTCAGCCGCGCAGGGGTGGAGGGACGCATCGCGCTGGAGCCGGGCGCGGTGCACGTGACGGCGACCCTGGGCTTCCTGCTTGCCGCGATGCAGGAGCCGATCGAATCCGGGATCCGGCGCGTGCTGGCCGAGCGCTTCGCCTGACGGTTCCGCCCCGTGCCACGCGGGCGGCATGCGTCTATGCTTGCCTGCCCCGGGGGTCGGACGACGGACACCATGCTGAAGTGGCTGTTGGCAATCGCGGTCGCGCTCGCCCTCGGCGGCGCCATCACTTGGCTGGCCCACGGGCCGCTGCGCCGCCGCGATGAAAGCGCGGCCGGCATCGCCGCGCTGTCGGCCATGTCCTGGCGCGAGTTCATCCGCGTCGTGCTCGAGGCCCTCTCGCGCCGCGGCTACCACCGCCTGGTGGACCCCGGCACCGCGACCGGCGACGGCGACTACACGCTGGTGCGCAACGGCGACCGCTGGCTCCTGTCGGCCAAGCACGGCAGCGCCTTCGTCCTGGGTCGCGCCGCGGTCAATGACCTGACCGCCGCCATGGGCGTGGCCGGCGCGGCCGGCGGGCTCCTGGTCACGCAGGGGCGCATCGACGACGACGCGCGCAGGGCGGCGCGGGGCCGGCCGGTGGAGCTGCTCGACGGTGCCACGCTGTGGCCCGAGCTGCGTCCGCTGCTGCCGGAATCGGCCCTGCTTCCGATTTCGGAGTCGTCGGCCGAGCGCGCGCGGGAGCGCAGCCTGGCGGGCTGGCTGCTGGCCCTGATCGCCGGCGTCGCCGTGTCCTACGTCCTGCCCGGCCCCCGACCCGGCGCCGAGCCGCCCGCGCCGCCGGCGTCGGCACCGCTGGCGGCCCCGGCGGCGGCCGCGGCCCCCACCGTGCCGGAGGCGATGCCGGATCCCGCGGCCCTCGAGGCGCAGCGCCGCGAGCTTGCGAGCACCGTCGCCACCCTGCCCGGGGTCACGCGCACGCTGTGGACCAGCGCGTCGACGCTGGAGGTCCACGTGGGCGACGCCGACGGCGATCCCTTCCTCCCGGTCTGCGAGCTCGTCGTGCGCTTCCCGGCGCTTGCATCGTCGCGCATCCAGGTGACCCCGCCGCCCGGCAGTGGCCGGCAGGTCCGCTTCCGGCAGTGCCGCAGCTACTGACCGGTGTCATGAGGCTGTAACAGAAACATCATGAAATATGGCCAGCCGCGGATGCGGCACCCGCCCACACCGGACCCGGCCAATGACTGTTTCCAAGCTGCGATTCCTCCCGCTCGCCCTCGCCACGGTGCTGCTCGCCGCCGCGTGCCAGCCCTCGGCGGACGACCCGCCGGCCGGTGACGGCCCCGCCACCGTCCAGGTGTCCGGCGCCGGCGCTTCCTTCATCTATCCCCTGATGTCGCGCTGGTCGGCCGACTACAACGCCGCCCCCGGCCACCAGGTCAACTACCAGTCCATCGGCTCGGGCGGCGGCATCGCCCAGGTCAAGCAGGGCACCGTCGACTTCGGCTCGAGCGACAAGCCGCTTTCCAGCGAGGAACTCGCGGAGGCGGGCCTGGGCCAGTTCCCCTCGGCCATCGGCGGCGTCGTGCCCGTGGTGAACATCGAGGGCCTGGAGCCGGGCGCGCTCAGGCTGACCGGCCCGCTGCTGGCCGACATCTTCCTCGGCAAGGTCGACGCCTGGAACGCACCGGCGATCACCGCGCTCAATCCCGGCCTGGCGCTGCCCGACGCCAAGATCAGCGTCGTCCACCGCTCCGACGGCTCGGGCACCAGCTTCAACTTCACCAACTACCTCTCCAAGGTCAGCCCGGAGTGGCAGGAGCGGGTCGGCGAAGGCACCTCGGTGTCCTGGCCGACGGGCGTCGGCGGCAAGGGCAACGAAGGCGTGGCCTCCTACGTCCAGCAGATCAAGGGCGCCATCGGCTACGTCGAGCTCGCCTATGCGCTGCAGAACACGATGCCGTACGCGTCGATGCAGAACGCGGAGGGCCGCTTCGTCGAACCCAGCGCCGACAGCTTCGCCGCCGCGGCGCGCACGGCCGACTGGACCTCGGCCCCGGACTTCAACCTCGTCATCACCAACGCGCCGGGCGCGGACTCCTGGCCGATCGCCGCGACCAATTTCATGCTGATGCCCAAGCAGCCGAAGGACCCGGCGCGCAGCCGCGCCGCCCTCGAGTTCTTCGCCTGGGCCTTCGAGAACGGCCGCGGACAGGCCAGCGAGCTCCACTACGTGCCGCTGCCGGAGGAGCTGGTGGCGCAGGTCGAGGCCTACTGGGCGGCCGAGTTCAAGTAAGCCCGCGCACGCCGCACCGGCCCACCGAGACCGCACCCGATGAACGCCATCGCCGCCACCAGCGCAGGCACCCGGCCGGCGCGACGCGACCAGCGCGACGCGCGCGCCGACCGCTGGTTCCGCTACGCGCTCGTGGGCACCGTCGCCTTCGTGCTGCTGGCCCTGGCCAGTGCCGCCCTGTCGATGCTCTGGGGCGGCAGGGAGGCGCTGCAGTCGCAGGGCCTGTCGTTCTTCCTTTCGGCGGAGTGGAACCCGGTCGAGAACCGCTACGGCGCGCTGGTCCCGATCTACGGCACCGTGGTCACGGCGATCATCGCCATGGCGCTCGCGGTACCCGTCAGCTTCGGGATCGCGGTGTTCCTCACCGAGGTGGCGCCGCGCTGGCTGCGGGGCCCGGTGGGCGCCGCGATCGAACTCCTGGCCGGGATCCCCTCGATCATCTACGGCATGTGGGGCCTGTTCGTGCTGGTGCCGGTGATGACCACCCACGTCACGCCGTGGCTCAACGCCAACCTGGGGACGCTGCCCGGCGTAGGCGCGCTGTTCCAGGGGCCGCCGCTGGGGATCGGCATCCTCACCGCGGGCCTGGTGCTGGCGATCATGGTCGTGCCCTTCATTTCCTCGGTGATGCGCGAGGTCTTCCTGACGGTACCGACGCGGCTCAAGGAGTCGGCCCATGCGCTCGGCGCGACGCGCTGGGAGGTCTGCTGGGACATCGTCCTCCCCTATACCCGCTCGGCGGTGATCGGAGGGATCTTCCTGGGGCTGGGCCGCGCGCTCGGCGAAACCATGGCGGTCGCCTTCGTGGTCGGGAACAGCGTGCGCCTGACGCCGTCGCTGCTCGAACCGGGCACCACCATCGCGGCCCTGATCGCCAACGACTTCGGCGAAGCCACGGAGCCCTACCGGTCGGCGCTGCTGCTGCTCGGCTTCGTGCTGTTCATCGTCACCTTCGTGGTCCTGGCGCTGGCGCGCCTGATGCTCGCGCGGCTGGCGCGCCGGGAGGGCAACTGATGTCCGCCGCAGCCGACCGCGCCGCCGACGCGGGCCGCCGCCTGTACCTGCGCCGCCGGGCCACCAACGCGCTGGCGCTCGCGGCTTCGTGCGTGGCGGCGCTGCTGGGCCTGGCCTTCCTGGCGTGGATCCTCTGGACGCTGGTGTCCAAGGGCATCTCCGGCATCGACTGGGCCCTCTTCACCCGGGACACCCCGCCACCGATGGCCGAGGGCGGCCTGCGCAACGCGCTGTTCGGATCCGCGGTGATGTGCGGGCTGGCGGTCCTCATCGGCGCACCGCTCGGGATCGCCGCCGGGACCTGGCTGGCGGAGTACGGCAACGCCAGCCGCGCGGCGACCGTGGTGCGCTTCGTCAACGACATCCTGCTGTCGGCGCCCTCGATCGTGCTTGGCCTGTTCGTCTACACCCTGCTGGTGATGCATTCCGGCGGCAACTTCTCGGCGCTCGCCGGCGCCGTCGCGCTGGCCTTCATCGTGCTGCCGGTCGTCCTGCGGACCACGGACGAGATGCTGCGCCTGGTCCCCGCCCGGATGCGCGAGGCGGCGCTGTCGCTGGGCGTGCCGCAGTGGAAGGTCATCGTCCAGGTGCTCTATCGCAGCGCCTCCGCAGGCATCGTCACCGGCATCCTGCTGGCGCTCGCGCGCATCAGCGGCGAGACCGCGCCACTGCTGTTCACCGCCTTCGGCAACCTCTACTGGAACAGCGACGTCACCCGGCCGATGGCCAGCGTGCCGGTGGTGATGTACCAGTTCGCCGGCAGCCCCTACGAGAACTGGCAGCAGCTGGCCTGGGCCGGCGCCCTGGTGCTGACCGCCTTCGTCCTCCTGACCAGCCTCGGCGCGCGTGCGCTGCTGCTGCGCAATCGCGTGAGCCACGACTGACATGACCCTCCTCGACCGGACCCCGCCGATGATCGACAGCCCCGCCTCCACCGACCACGCGCGCGTGACGCTGTCCACCGCGACGCCGCGCCGGGACGCCGCCGCGCCCGCGCCGGTCAAGCTCTCGGTGCGTGGCCTGGACTTCCACTACGGCCGCTTCCACGCCATCAAGGGCGTGTCGATGGAGATCCCGGAGAAGCGCGTGACGGCGCTGATCGGGCCGTCCGGCTGCGGCAAGTCCACCCTGCTGCGCGTCTTCAACCGCATCTACTCGCTGTATCCGGGCCAGGTGGCCAGCGGCAGCATCCTCCTGGACGGCGAGGACATCCTCTCGCCGAAGTACCCGCTCAACCGCCTCCGCAGCAAGGTCGGCATGGTGTTCCAGAAGCCGGTGCCGTTCCCGATGACCATCTACGAGAACGTCGCCTACGCCATCCGCCACCACGAGAAGCTGTCGAAGGCGGCGATGGACGAGCGCGTGGAGGCGGCGCTGCGCCAGGGCGCGCTGTGGGACGAGGTCAAGGACAAGCTCGGCCAGAGCGCGCTGGGCCTGTCCGGCGGCCAGCAGCAGCGGCTGTGCATCGCGCGGGCCGTGGCGCTGCGGCCCGAGGTGCTGCTGCTCGACGAGCCGACGTCGGCGCTCGATCCCATCTCGACCAGCCGCATCGAACAGCTGATCGAGGAGCTCAAGCGCGAGTACACGATCGTCATCGTCACCCACAACATGCAGCAGGCGGCGCGCGTCTCGGACTACACGGCCTTCATGTATCTCGGCGACCTCGTCGAGCACGGCGCCACCGAGGCCATCTTCTCCAACCCCTCGAAGCAGCAGACCGAGGACTACATCACCGGACGGTTCGGATGACCAGCCAGCCCAGGGACCACATCGTCCGCAGCCACGACGAGGAGCGCGAGCGCCTGATCGGCGAGATCCTGCGCATGGGCGAACTCTCCGTCGCCCAGCTGGAGGCCGCGCTCGACGTGGTCGAGCGCCGCGACGACCGGGCCGCTGGCCACATCGTGGCCAACGACGAGGCCATCGACCAGCTCGAGCGCGAGGTCAGCCACGACGTCATGAAGCTTTCGCTGCGGGGGCCGCTGGCGCGCGACCTGCGCGAGATCCTCGCCGCCCTGCGCATCGTGTCCGACATCGAGCGCATCGGGGACTACGCCGCCAACATCGCCAAGCGCTCGATCGCGCTCAACCAGGCGCCGGCGCTGCCGGTGGCCGGCGGGCTGGCCCGCCTGGGGGCGCTGGCGGCGGGCCAGGTCCGCGACGTCCTGGACGCCTACCGCCGCCACGATGCCGCCGCCGCCCAGGCCGTCCGCGGCCGGGACGCCGCGCTGGACGCGGAGTACACGCGCCTGTTCCGCGAGCTGCTGACCTACATGATGGAAGACGCCCGCGCAATCACCGGCTGCACCCACCACCTGTTCATGGCCAAGAACCTGGAGCGGATCGGCGACCACGCCACCAACATCGCCGAGAACATCTGGTTCATGGTCCACGGAGACGACCGGCTGCCGCCGCGCGAGAAGGCCGACGGAACCAACACGGCGTCCTGAACCGCCGGGCGTCGACGCGGCGTGAACGCGACTGTTGCATACTTCGCCCGCGGCGGTCCGCCGCGCTGAGGAGAGCCCGCATGTCGAAGCACACGTCCCGGCCCGGC
>JAAZHF010000386.1 GCA_012510865.1 Gammaproteobacteria bacterium | reverse complement strand
GGTCGAGAACCGGCGCGCGATCGACGAGGTCACCGCGGAGTGGGCCAGCCGCGGGTTCTCCGAGCCGCCCGGGCAGCTCAAGGCACGCACCGACCGCATCCGCCAGGAAGGGCAGAACGCCCAGGCGAACAACGCGCGCGAGGTCGCGATCAAGCAGTTCGAGGAGACGCTGGCCAACCAGCGGTTCGCCATCACCCAGGGCGCCGCGCTTGAGGGCGCCCTGATCGAGCTGCACATGCGCGAGCAGCAGATGCTGCTGCAGGCCGCGCAGTTCCAGCGCGACTCGACCCTGGCCGTGCTGGACTACAGGGTGAAGGTGTTCGGCATGCGCCTGCAGGCCTGGCAGACCGAAGCCCAGGTGCTGCGGGACCGGATCCAGGCCGAGCTGGCCAAGGTCGAGGTGTTCCGCGCGCAGCTCGACGGCGAGCGCCTGCGTGGCGAGCTGAACCAGCAGCGCATCGCGATCTACACCGCGCGCCTGCAGGGTATCCAGACCCTGGCCGACTTCTACAAGACCCAGGTCCAGACCGTCGCCGTCCAGGCCGACATCAACAAGCTCGAGATCGACCGCTACAAGGCCGCGGTCGACGCCTACGGCGAACGCTGGCGCGCGCACACGGCCGAGTGGCAGGGCTACATCGCCAGCGTCGAGGGCGAGAGCAAGCGCGCCGACCTGTACCGCACCCTGGTCGACGCCAACGCCAAGCGCGTCGACGCCTGGGCCACCAGCAGCAGCCTGCACTTCGAGGCCGAGAAGCTGCGGATGGCCCAGCACGGGGTCAACGTCAACGTCTGGCAGACCGGGCTGCAGCGGCTCGAGGCCCTGCTGTCCGCCGAGCGCGCCCGGCTCGCGGCCGTCGGCCAGTCGATCGACGCCAAGGCCCGCATCTACCAGGCCGACGCCGGCGTCGAGACGGCCGCCAGCGCCGCCACCGACCGCAGCTTCGAGCTGGGGCTGCGGCGCGAGCAGGCGAACGTGGACACCCAGCTGCAGCAGGCCCAGATGCAGGTTACCCAGGCCATGAACCTGCTCGCCCAGGCGATCGAGATCCAGAAGGCCAAGGCGCAGATCTCCAGCCAGCTGGCAGCGAGCACGATGAGCGCGGTGAACTACGGCGCGAGCATCTCCGGGAGCAACAGCCGGAGCACGAGCTGCAGCCAGAACTACACCTTCACCGGCGAGATCATGGACGCCTGACCGGTGGTATAGTCCGGCTGCGGGCCCCCTCTCTCCGGCCCGCAGACGTCCGGGCGCATGAGTGCCCCTCTCTCCGCAGAGGGTTTCACCATGGCCGAATCGCCCCGCCGCCGCCCGTACGGGGGAACCGACGCAGGGTTCTCCATCCCCAGCACTGCTGCCGGCACCACGGTGTTCGGTGCCGCGGGGGCGCCTGTAACCGCAGCCCCGCCCCCGGCCGCGCCGGACGTCCGCCAGCGCGGGTGGGACCGCTCGGGACACTGGCTCGAGGGCCGGGTCGGTGAGCGTGCGCTCCCGGAGTCCATACGCGCCACCGCCCCCGTCCCCGCCCGGGAGCCGCGCCGCCGTGCCCCGGGCGGCGGAGGCGGAGACCATCGTCGCGGCATCACCGCCGATGCCGAGCGCCGCATGCGCGAATACGACCGCAACCCCGGGGTCAACACCTTCGACGGCCGCGAGCTCACCCCCGAGGAGCTGCGCCCCGACCGCCGCATCATGCCCTCGGGCAGCACCGCCGGCGACGTGCGGGGCGCCACGCGCCGGGCCGTGGCCGGGATCCGTGACAACGAGGACCGCGCGCGCGGCAACGTGTTCCGCGGCCTGAACCCGATGAGCAACGAGGCGAACCTGCTGCGCCGGCTGGAGATCAGCCAGTCCGGGTTCAAGGGCAGCCCCAGCGCGCGGCGCGCGATGGCCGAGGCGTACCTGGGCCAGCTGGGCGCGCTCAACGCGGCCAGCGCCCAGGCGCAGAAGGCCGGCGACACCGGCTACCTCGACGGCGCCACCGACGAGAACCGCGCCAACGAGGGCGCCGCCCAGCGGCGCATGGCCGCGGACATGTTCAACGTCAGCACCGAGATGGAGCAGGACCGGCTCGCGGCCATGGGCGCGATGACGCCGGAGCGCGAGCTCGAGCTGAAGAAGCTGCAGCAGGAAGTCGACCGGGGGGAGTTCGAACTCGGCAAGGAGCGCGAGCTGTACGAGGCGGGCGGTCGCGCCGGCGCTGTCGACGAAGGCACCGCCGCGCGCGTGGCGTACCTCCAGAAGCCGGAGGGCGGCGGCTACGACCGCGCCACGGCCGAGGCGATGGC
>JAAZHF010000385.1 GCA_012510865.1 Gammaproteobacteria bacterium | reverse complement strand
GCCGGATGCAGGCCGGCGTCGAACAGCACCTCCGAACGGAGGTAGTTGCCCATGCCGGCGAGGAAGCGCTGGTCGAGCAGCAGGCTGCCCAGTGCGCGGCCGCGGAACCGCGGCGAGCCGAGCCGACTCTCCACCTCCCTGGCGTCCAGGCCGGGCTCGAGCACGTCCGGGCCCAGCGCGGCGAGGAACGGATGCGAGTCGACCGTCGAGCTCGGCCACATCGAGACGTCCGACGCCGAGTACAGCAGGATCGACCGGTCCGCCGTGTCCAGTGCCACGCGCAGGGAGCGCGTGGTCGCGGGGCGTTCGCCCGCGGCGGCGATCTTCCAGGTGCCGTAGAGCTGGTTGTGGCTGTACAGCGTCCAGCCGTGGTCGAAGCGGGTCAGCAGCGCCTTGCCGCGCGGGGTGATGGATTCGATGCGTCGACCGACCAGCCCGGCCTCGTGGTGCTTGAGCGCGGGGAAGGCGAACCAGGCGCGGACCAGCGTCCTGCCGGCCACCGCCTCGTCGAGGCGGTCGGCGGCGCGACGGATTTCCGGGCCTTCCGGCACGGCCTCAGATCGAGGCCATGCGCCCGCCGTCGACCGAAAGGCTGACGCCGTTGACGTAGGCGCCCGCCGGCGAGCACAGGAAGGCGATCACGCCGCCGGTCTCGTCCGGCGTGGCGAAGCGGCGCGCCGGGATCGCCGCTTCCATCTCGCGGCGGATATCTTCCTGGCCGCGGCCTTCCTTCGCGGCACGGTCGGCGATGATCTGGCGGATGCGGCCGGTCTCCGTGTAGCCCGGCAATACGTTGTTGACGGTGATGCCGTCGGGCGCGAGTTCCCGGGAGAGGGTCTTGGCCCAGGCGGCGACGGCGCCGCGGACGGTATTGGAGACACCGAGTCCGGCGATCGGCTCGCGCACCGAGGTCGAGACGACGTTCACCACGCGGCCCCAGCGTGCCGCGCGCATGCCGGGAAGCACCGCCTGCAGCAGGACCTGGTTGGCGAGCACGTGGCGGCGGAATGCCTCCTCGAACTCCTCCAGCCCCGCCGCGTGGGCCGGGCCGCCCGGCGGCCCCCCGGTGTTGTTGACCAGGATGTGCACCGGCGCGCGCGCGACCACGCCGTCCACCGCGGCGCGCAGGCCGTCGGTATCGGAGCTGTCGGCGACCGTGAATGCATGCCCGCGCGACGGGCCGCCGGCCAGGCCCGCGACGACCTCGCGCAGCGCGTCCCCGCGCCGCGAGAGCACGGTCACGGTCGCGCCCAGCGCCGCCAGCTCCCGCGCGGCGGCGCGGCCGATGCCCTCGGACGCTCCGCAGACCAGGGCGTGGCGCCCACCGAGATCCAGATCCATCGTGCTGCCTCCGTTGTCCGTGGGAGAACGCTCAGCCGCCGCTGCGCGGCGTCTGCACCATCCCGGCCTTCAGCACGGCGTCGTCGTCGCCGCGGGGTGGCGCGAGTTCGTCGAGGAAGAAGCCGCGCGCGGCCGCATCCGCCTCGTCCATGCCGTCGAAGGCCACGAATTCGGCGTCCATCAGCATGGCGCGCGCGGTGTCCTCGCTGTCATAGACCAGGGTATTGCCGTCGCTGTCGAACACTTCGGCCGTCCCCGCTTCGCGCACGCGCAGCCGGGCCCAGACGACCGTGCGGCCGAGCGTCGCCAGCCACCACTGGTCACGGGGGCGCCCGTCGCCGGCCGCGCTCACAGCACCACCGACCACAGCGAGAGGATGCCGGCCCCGGCCAGCCCCGCGATGACCGTCGACAGGGCGACCCGCGCCGGGGTCGCCAGGCCGGTGAAGCCCGGGTCGCCGGTCTCGCGGTACCCCCCGGCCAGCAGCCACCACATCACCGCCGGCTTGAGGATAGCGCCTTCGCCCAGCCGTGCGCGCACCTCGGGATGGCGGTCGCGCAGGTGCACCAGGGACAGCGGCCAGAAGATGACGTACGCGCATGCGCCGGCAATAGCGACGCCGACGAAGCACATGGCCAGGAACAGCAGCACGCCTCAGTACTGCGCCGTGCCCGTGGCGCGGGG
>JAAZHF010000384.1 GCA_012510865.1 Gammaproteobacteria bacterium | reverse complement strand
TCCGCGCCCTCAGGCGAACACCTGCTTCGGGCAAGCAAACAGCCAACCTCGCTCAACGCAGGACGGCTGGCTCGGGGCTTGCTGTGCCCTTCTCATCGTGTGGACCTGATGCCTGCCAGCCTATGCGCGCTCCGCTTAGGATCGACCGGCGCACAAGCGGTGCCGACCCGCGCCGGAAGGACGACGCCTGCTGCGGGCGGTCGAGGTTCTGAGCGGACCTGCCGACTGCGCGACATGCGCGGTTGGCCCCGCCCGCGGTCGCAGCGGACAATAGTCTCCATGAAACCCCATGGCAGACCGGCCGAAGCCACTCCGGACCTGAGGAAATACGCCTGGCTGGCCATCGTGACCGCGGTGCTGACGGTGCTGCTCAAGGGCAGCGCCTGGGCGATCACCGGCTCGGTGGGCCTGCTGTCGGACGCCGCCGAATCGATGGTCAACCTGGTGGCCGCCATCGTCGCCCTGGTCTCGCTGACCATCGCCGCACGGCCGGCCGACGACGACCACCACTTCGGCCACAGCAAGGCGGAGTATTTCTCCGCCGCGCTGGAAGGGATCATGATCTTCGTCGCCGCGGCTTCGATCATCTACCTGGGCATCGATCGCCTGCTCAACCCGCGGCCGTTGGGATCGCTCGGCATCGGCCTCGCCATTTCGATCGTGGCCGCTGTCCTCAACGGCGTCGTCGGGCGGATCCTGATCAAGGTCGGCACCCGGCATCGCTCCATCACCCTGCGTGCCGATGGCAAGCACCTGATGGCCGACGTGTACACCTCGGTCGGCGTCGTGGTGGGCCTGGGGCTGGCGTGGCTGACGGGCTGGAACTGGCTGGATCCGGTGATCGCGATCCTGGTGGGCGTGAACATCCTGGTCACCGGCTACCGGCTGATGTCCGAATCCGCCTCCGGCCTGATGGATGCGACCTTGTCTCCGCAGGACAACGCCTGGATCCAGGCCATCCTGGACGCGCACGCCGAACCGGGCCGGATCGAATTCCACGCCGTGCGCACACGCGAGTCCGGGGCCCGCCAGTTCATGGAGATGCACATGCTGGTACCCGGCGACTGGACGGTGCTGCGCGGGCATGACGCCATGGAAGACCTGGTGGAGAAGATCGTGGCGGAGTTTCCCGCCATGCGCGTGACCGGGCACCTGGAACCGGTTTCCCATCCCCGCAGCTACGAAGACATGGCCCTGTAGCCGAAAAGCTGCTGGAGGCGCCGGCGTGCGCATCTGGTTTCGACGGGCGCGCAGGGGCGGGATGCAGCTACCGGACGGTCATGCCGCACTGCCTTGGCCATCCGTCCATCTCGCGGAGTACCCGGCATGAACTCATCTTCTCCCGACATCACCATTTCGACAGGCTTACGCCGCTTCCCGATAGCTTTTCAACGCCGAACGCAACACCCGCCACGCCGAGCGCAGGAACATCAGCAGCAGCACCGTCGCAATAACAAGATCCGGCCAGCCGGCGTCGAACATCCACACACTGGCGGCAGCCAAGAGCACTGCGAAGCCTTCATAAATGTCGTTGCGCGAACACTCCCACGCCGACGCCATGTTCACGTCGCCGAATCGGTACGGGGTCAGCAACCACAGGCACAGGCCGTTGAAGGCAAGGTTGACCGCCGCCGCAAGGCCCATGGCCTCGAAAATCGGGACACCCGGGTGGGCGAGGCGCCAACCGATCTGAGCGGCCACAGCGATTGCTGCTCCCAGGATCAGCAGGCCCTTGACCACGGCAACCGCGGCCTTGGCGCGCAGGCTGGCACCGACCACCGCCAGGCTCAGCAGATAGGTGAGTGCGTCACCGAGGTTGTCGAGGCTGCCCGACAGTAACGAGGACGAGCCGCTGTATAGCGCGGCGGTGATCATCATCGCGAAGGTGGCGATATTGATCGCCAAGACGATCATCAGCACCCGTCGCTGTCGCGCCTCCAGCGCGCCGCCGTCCATGGCACCACCACAACCACACGAATCAGCCATGAGGATCTTCCGGAAAGGGAGGACCGATTGCGGTCCACTCAAAGTCAGAGGATGCTAAAGCCTGTAGTCGCTACAGGGTCAAGCCCGTGAAGATCGGAGAGCTCGCAGCCTGCAGCGGATGCCATCCGGAGACAGTCAGATACTACGAACGGATCGGTCTGCTGCCTTCCCCGCCCCGCACCTCCGGCGGGTACCGCGATTACGCGCCGGAAGACGTGGCCCGGCTGCGTTTCGTAAGTCGGGGACGCTACTTGGGCTTCTCGCTGGAAGAGATCCGCAGCCTGTTGGGTTTAGCCGACGACGACGGATTGTCTTGCCAGGAGGTCGACCGTCTGGCCCGTGTACATCTGGCCGATATCCACACCCGCCTCGACGACCTGCAACGAATGGCCACTGAGCTTCAGCGGGTGATCGACAGCTGCAGCGGCGGCGAGCGCGGACAATGCACCATCCTCGATACGCTGCGGCGCCCACCGGCTTAGCTCCTGTCCTGACAGGTTATCTTATCCCGCGAGAAATCCAGCTCCTGCTTTTCAGGACGCAGCGTAATTACTGCGATCCTTGTAGGCAAGCAACCTGAGGGCGTTGAACACAACCAGCAACGTCGAACCTTCGTGGATCGCGACCGCCGGCCCGATTCCAAGGCCGAATATGGTCGCCGGCACGAGCAGGGCGACGATGCCGAGGCTGACGAACACGTTCTGCCGGATCACGCCGCGGGTATGCCGGCTGAGCCCGACCGCGAACGGCAGGTTGTGCAGATCGTCCGACATCAAGGCAACGTCCGCGGTTTCCAGCGCGACATCGGAGCTGGCTGCGCCCATCGCGATTCCCACGGTCGCGGTGGCCATCGCCGGTGCATCGTTGACGCCGTCTCCGACCATTGCAACCTTGTCCTGCTCCCGCAGCTTGCGGATGGATTCGACCTTGTCCTCCGGCATCAGGTCGCCCCAGGCCTCATCCAGCCCGACGTCGCGCGCAATCGCATCGGCAACCTTCTGATGGTCGCCGGAGATCATGATCATCCGGCCAATACCAAGATCGCGCAGACGCTGCAAAGACTCCCGGGCGCCGGCGCGCGGCGTGTCGAGCAGGCCAATCACGCCAAGGTCACGCGTGCCACGTCGCACCACCATCGTCGTGCGTCCCTCGTCGCGCAGTTGCGCGATGGACGCAGCAGCCGCGTCACCGAGCGGCGCGATACCCTCAGTGCCGAACAGTTCCGCCTTGCCGATCCAGACAGTGTCGTCGCCGAGCGTCGCGGTCACGCCGCGGCCGATGAGGTTCTCCAGGCCGCTGGCAGTTGGAATGGAGGCGCCTCCCAGCCGGTCTCGCCCATCACGCGCGATAGCCGCAGCAAGCGGATGGTCGCTCAACGACTCCACCGCAACGGCGACCGCCAGCAGCTCTTCTTCCGACACACCATCGACTGGCAAGACGTCAGTGATGCGTGGCCGGCCCTCGGTCAGGGTGCCGGTCTTGTCGAACGCGATGGCATTCAGCGATCCCAGCTCCTCAAGGGGCGCCCCGCCCTTGATCAGCACACCGCCACGCGCTGCACGTGCGATTCCGGAGAGCACTGCACTCGGTGTGGCAATCGCCAGCGCACAGGGGCTGGCGGCCACCAACACCGCCATCGCGCGATAGAAGCTGTCACGAAACGGCTCGTCCACCACCACCCATGCGAACAGCAGAAGAACGGCCAGCGCCAGCACCGCCGGCACGAAGATGCGCTCGAACTTGTCGGTGAAGCGCTGGGTTGGCGACTGCCGCGTTTCCGCTTCGCCGACCATCTTCACTACTCGCGCGAGCGCCGAGTCAACAGATCGCCGCGTGACCTCCATCTCGATGGCCCCGCTGCCGTTGATGGTGCCCGCGAACAGGCGCGATTCGGCATCCACTCCATCGGGGCGTGCGCGGGACGCAGCCGCATCGTCGACAGGGCGTTTGTCGGCCGGAATGCTCTCGCCGGTCACCGGTGCCTGGTCAACGCTCGACGTGCCGAGCACGAGGAACCCATCCGCAGGCACGCGTTCGTTCGGCTTTACGAGTACGACGTCGCCAATGAGGAGCTCTTCCACCGGAACCTCACGCACCTCCCCGGTCCGCCGTACCGTCGCCGTGGTGGGAGCGAGCTCGGCCAGTGCCTCGATCGCGCGCTTGGCGCGCCCCATCGCGTAGTGCTCGAGCGCGTGGCCCAGGCTGAACAGGAACAGCAGCAGTGCGCCCTCAGCCCAGGATCCGAGCGCCGCGGCGCCAGCGGCGGCGACCAGCATGAGCGTATCGATTTCGAAGCGCTTCATGCGCAGGTTGTCGATCGCCTCGCGCAGCGTGTAGAAGCCGCCGAAAACATAGGCCACGACGTAGCAC
>JAAZHF010000383.1 GCA_012510865.1 Gammaproteobacteria bacterium | reverse complement strand
CTCGGCGTCGTGCTCCACCTGGAAGCAGGGATCCTCCTGGGAGAGTTTGTGCAGCGCCGTGGCGAGCTTCTGCTCCAGGCCGCGGCTGCCGGCCTCCACCGCCAGGCCGAACATCGGCCGCGGGTAGGCCATGGGTTCGAGGTGGATGTGGTCCTCGTCGTGGCTGTCGTGGAGCACGGCGTCGAAGTGCAGCTCCTCGACCTTCGCCACCGCGGCGATGTCGCCGGGCACGGCCCGCTCGATCTCGACGTGGTCCTTGCCCTGGATCCGGTACAGGTGCGCGACCTTGAACGGCTTGCGGCCATCGTCGACGAAGAGCTGCTGGTCCCGCCGCACCGTGCCCTGGTGGACCCGGAACACGCCCAGCTTGCCGACGAAGGGATCGTTGATGACCTTGAACACGTCGGCGATCACGTGCGCGTCGGGATCCGGGCGCGAATGCACGGCCTCGGCGCCGTCGCCGGTGCCGCGCCGGAAGGGCGGGGGATTGGCTTCGCCCGGGTGCGGGAACAGGGTGGCGATCACGTCCAGCAGCTCGCGCACGCCCGTGCCCGAGCGCGCCGAGACGAAGCACGCCGGGACCAGGTGGCCCTCGCGGAGGCACTGCTCGAAGGCGTCGTGCAGCTCCTGCCGACCGAGCGAGGACTCGCCGCCGTCGAGGTAGCGTTCCATCACCGACTCGTCGACCTCGACCACCTGGTCGAGGATGCGCCGGTGCCACTCCGTCACGGGACCGAGGTCGCTGTCGCCACCGTCGGCCGCGAAGCAGTCCACCACGCGCGTGCCGCCGTCCGCCGGCAGGTTCACCGGCAGCACCTCGGGGCCGAATTCCGCGCGCAGCTCGTCGACCAGGCGCGCGCAGTCGGCGCCCTCGGCGTCGATGCGGTTGACCACGATCGCCCGGCACAGGCCCCGGCGCGCCGCGTGCTCCATGATCCGACGGGTTCCGTGGCCGATGCCCGCGTCGGCATCCACCACCACGGCGACGGTCTCCACGGCCGACAGCGCGGACAGCGTCGCGCCCCTGAAGTCCGGATAGCCCGGGGTGTCGAGCAGGTTGAGGTGGATGCGGCTCCCGTCCGGCGCGCCGTGGTCGAGGCCGGCGATGGCCGCGTCGATGGAGTGGCCCCGCGAGCGCTCCAGGGGGTCGAAGTCGGACACGGTGCTGCCGCGTTCGACCGTGCCTGCCGCCTGGATCGCGCCGCCGGCATGCAGCAGGGCTTCGAAGAGCGTGGTCTTGCCGGCGCCGGGGTGGCCTGCCAGGGCCACGTTGCGGACATCCTCGGTTGCGTGGGACATGGGTCCGTTTCTCCCGCTGGCTGGGTGGAAAGGACGTCATGGCTGTCCGTCGCATGCTGCGACCGGGCCTGCGAGCGGCGGGCGGTCATGGCGGACGGGCACATTAGCGCGGCGTCCGCCGGGGCGTCGCGTTGCGACGCAGCATCGACGCCGGGCAACGCCGGCGTAACGCACGCGGTCCTAACGTGGCTGGTTCCACACCAGCCAAGGAGCAACGAGATGGGCATTTCCCGCAAGGCCACCGCGCACTGGGAGGGCGACCTCAAGTCCGGCCGTGGCCCGATCAGCACCCCGGCGAGCGGCCTGATGGAGGGCACGCGCTACGGCTTCAACAGCCGCTTCGGCGACGAGAAGGGCACCAATCCGGAGGAGCTGATCGCCGCCGCGCACGCCGGCTGCTTCACCATGGCCCTGGCCAATGCGCTGGCCGAGGCGGGGCATCCCGCCGACTCCGTCGACTCCCGCGCCGAAGTCGACCTGTCGATGGAAGGCGGTCCGACGCTGAGCGCGATCCGGCTCTTCACGAAGGCGAAGGTGCCCGGCATCGACGAGGCCCGGTTCCGCGCCGTGGCGGACGATGCCAAGCAGAACTGCCCGGTGTCGAAGGCGCTGTCGGCGGTGCCGATCACGCTCGAGGCGGAGCTCCTGGGCTGAGGGGGTTTGCCCTGCGTCCGGTTCGCGGACATAGTCGGCGCGGTCCGCCCAGG
>JAAZHF010000382.1 GCA_012510865.1 Gammaproteobacteria bacterium | reverse complement strand
GCCAAGGCCGGGTCCGCCGCGCTTGCGCCCGACGGCCTCTCCTCGGTCGGCGGCTATCCGGGCAACGTCGATCGCGGCCGTGCGCTGCAGCAGCAGGTCGACCCGAAGAAGCTGATGAACGACTTCTTCGCCGCCATCGGCTTCCTGATGCGCGACCGGCGCACCACCGATCGCGTCGGCATCACCGGCTTCTGCTACGGCGGCGGCGTCTGCCATGCCGCCGCGGTGGCCTATCCCGAGCTCGCCGCGGCCGTGCCCTTCTACGGCCGCCAGGCCGAACCCGCCGACGTGCCGCGCATCAAGGCGCCGATGCTGCTGCACTTCGCCGAACACGACGAACGCGTCAACGCGACCTGGCCGGCGTACCGGGCAGCGCTGGACGCGGCCGGCACCACGTACGAGGCATACGTCTATCCGGGCACCCACCACGGCTTCCACAACGACTCCACGCCGCGGTATGACGAAGCGGCGGCGAAGCTGGCCTGGGAGCGCACGACGGCCTGGTTCCGCCGCCACCTCGCCTGACGCGACGGGCCGCCGCTCAGCCGGCCGACGCCAGGCGACGACCGAGGCGGATGGCGAGCCAGGCCATCGGCAGGTAGGCCAGGAGCAGGTCCGCCGCGATGAACCAGGCCGGGGCCGGGATCATGGTCGCGGCGGCGACGCCTCCGGCCAGGAACACGACCCCGATCGCCCATGCGAACGCGGCCCGGTGGCTGCCCGCCACCCACCAGGCGACGAACGCGCCGGCCAGCGTTCCCAGGGCATGCGCGAGGAAGGGCGCGGCGAAGTGCCTGGCCTCGAACAGATGGATTCCCGCCGCGAGGCTTGCCGGGTCGGTGACGTCCACGCCCGCGGGCGGCGGCACCAGCATCGGGCCCGCGGCCACGATCCCCATGTTGACCAGGCTGCCAACGAGCAGGCCCGCGACCACCGCGGCGATGTTGCGCAATACAGGCGTCATGTCCCCTCTCCCCCGGGCGTCTCCCGCGGCGCGGGAGCTGGCCGATTCTATCCACGCGCGGCGTGCGCCGGGGCCCCAGCGCGCCGCTCCGCCGGCCCGTCCATGCGCGATGCGCTACGATGCCCTCCCCTGTCCAGGCCGTCCGCTGTCCCCAGCCAGCCTCACCGACACGCCGGCCCGCGCGGCTGGCGCGGCCGGCTGCGCCGCCTGCGACACCGTGTACCCGAGCCACCGGAGACCCATGGCCAAGCCCAACTATTCGTTCGAGAAGCGCCAGCGCGAGCTGGCCAGGAAGAAGAAGCAGGACGAGAAGGAAGCGAAGAAGCGCGCCGAGCGCGAAGCGAAGGCCGCGGCCGCGCAGGATCCGCAGGGCGGCACCGGCTGAATCAGCCAGCGCGCCCCGGACCGGCCGCGTCCGGCGCCGCGAGTATCGCCGCGAGGTCCCTGTCCTTGGCCTCCCAGAGCGCGTTCAGCCACTGCTGGAAGCGGGCGCGCACCGCGCGGTCGTCCTGGTAGCTTCCGCCCAGGGACGGCACCGGGTGCTGGCGCACCCGCACGCGCACCACCCGCACCCGCCCGGCCATCAGCTCGAGCATGGACGGCGGTCCGTCCGGATAGGCGATGGTCACGTCGAGCATGGCGTGCAGGGCGTCGCCCATGGCGTCCACCACGAACGCCACGCCGCCCGACCGCGGCTTGAGCAGGTGCGCGTAGGGGGACGCCTGGCGCGCGTGCTTCTGCGCCGTGAAGCGGGTTCCCTCCACGAAGTTCATGATCGCCACGGGCATGCTGCGGAAGCGCTCGCAGGCACGCCGCGTGGCCTCCATGTCGCGCTTGCCCAGCTCCGGGTTCCTGGCGACCTGCCGGTGCGAATAGCGACCCATGAACGGGAAGTCGAGCGCCCACCATGCAAGGCCCAGAACCGGCACCCAGAACAACTGGCGCTTGAGGAAGAAGCGCAGAAGCGGGATGCGGCGGTTGAAGACCTTCTGCAGTACGACGATGTCCGCCCAGGCCTGGTGGTTGGCGAGCACCAGGTAGTGGCCGTCGCGCCGGAGCCCGGCGTCGCAGTCCACCTCCACGCGCGTTGGCGTGAAGAGGTCGACCAGGGTGGAGTTGACGCCGATCCAGGCCTCGGCGATCGCCGCGAGCAGCCGGTTGCAGGCGCGGCGCACGGCGGCGAACGGGAGCACGGCCTTGCACAGCGCCACCAGCAGCAGCGGCAGCGCGTGCACGAGGGTGCTGGCGACGATGACGAGCAGGACCGGCGCGGCGCGCAGGAAGGGGGGGAGCACGGGGCCGGTGGATCCGGTGTGTGGGGGTGCAAAGCGTAGCAAAACGCGTCGCGCTCAATGGGGCCGCGAACCCACCCCGGCGGCCACGCCGCCGCCGATTCCCTCCGCTTCGTCGTCGCCGAGCAGCGGGTCGCCGCGCAGGTCGCCCAGCGGGGGGATGACCAGCGTGGTGTATTCCTCGTAGTGCGCGGCGGGCAGGTCGCGCAGCGCCAGGCGGTCGGCGCGCGGGCTCTCGATCGGCAGTCGCGCGGCCTCGTAGAGGATCACCTCGTGCTCCGGCGGGTACCAGCGGAGCAGCTTTTCGACCAGCGCCTGCAGCCCCTCGGGCTCGGCGTGCAGGCGCGTGCACGTCAGGTCGCCCGAGAGCGCCACCTGCCACAGCAGCACCAGGCCATCGGTATCCGGCTTGCGGTCGTAGTACAGGAAGTGGGTGGCCTCCATCGACTGCACCCCGCGCTGTCCCGGATCGATGCCCAGGTCGGCGTACAGGCAGGCCTCGGCCGAGATCCCCGGCTCCATCCGCGCCGGGATGCCCTTGGCGCGCGCCTGCCGCAGCACCGAGTGCGGGACGTCGGCGAACACGCCGGGGTGGCCGTAGAACACCGCGCACACGCGCTTGCCGGCGTCGACGGCGGCCATGATCGCGGCGTCGATCTCGCGGTAGGTCTGGCGGCGGTCCTTGCCCGGCGCGTAGTGCACGCCGAGGTTGATGGCGTCGGGCCGGAATCCCTGGACCATCGCCAGGGTGAAGGTGTCGGCGAGGCAGAACACCACCTCGGCCTCGCGGATCTCCGACAGGCAGCGCTCGCTGGCGTGGCGACCGAACTGGATGCCGCTGCCCACCACCACCAGCCGGCCGCCGGCCTCCACCGGTTCGTCGCCACCCGCGTGCACCACGCGGTCGCGGCCGTCCTTCTTGGCCCGGTACAGGGCCTGGTCGGCATTGTGGATGAGCTGTTCGAGGCTGGCCACGTCGCCCTCGTCCTCGCAGACGCCGACGCTGAGGTTGAAGCCGAAGGTCTGCCCGAACACGGTGATCGGCCGGATCCGCGAGCGCAGCCTGCGCAGCAGCGCCTCCGCCTCCTGGGCGTCGGAATCCAGCAGGATGGTGAACTCGTCGCCGCCGCTGCGCCCGGCGATCCCGCGGTCGCCCACGACCTCGGCGATCCACTCGCCGAGCGAGCGCAGCGCCTCGTCGCCGGCGGCGTGACCGTGGCGGTCGTTGACCTCCTTGAACAGGTCGATGTCGGCCACGATCGCGGTGAAGGGCCGGCCGGCGGCGCGCGCGCGCGCGTAGGCCTCCTCGCCGAGCCTGCGCACCTGCTGGTAGTTGTACAGGCGGGTCAGGCCGTCGCGCTCGGACTGCCAGCGGTAGCGCCGGCGCTCGCGGAAGGAGCGGCGCAAGAGGCCGGTCAGCAGCAGCATCGTCGCCAGCAGCGCCACCATGCCCAGCAGCAGGAGCAGCTGGCGCCGCTGGGTGGCGGTGACCTGCAGCGCGGCGAGCTCCTTCTCCGCCTCCAGCAGCGCGATCTGCTGCTCCTTCAGCCGGGTGTCGAATTCCACCTGCAGATAGGCCAGCCGGCGCTCGCGCGCGTCGCGTTCGGCCGCGGCGGTGGACGCCATGGCCTGCTTCAGGTGCGCGAGCGCCTGCGCGGGGTCGCCGCGGCGCTCGGCAAGCCGGGCCAGAACGCTCTCGGTCTCGGCGATCGCGAGGTGCGCGCCCTGCCCGCGGTAGTGCTCCAGCGCCCGGGCCAGCATCGATTCCGCCTGGTCCAGCCCGGTCCCGGCCTCGACCAGGCCCTCGGACACCAGCAGGCGCGCGCTCCACGCGCCGGCCGTGAAGCCCGCCGCCTCGAACTCCGCCAGCGCCTGGCGCGCCCAGTCCAGCCCCTCGGCGTGGCGCCCCTGGGCCGCGGCCGCCTTGCCGACGCCGTACTTGCCGTTGGCGACGAAGACCAGGTCGCCGGCGCGGCTGCAGGTCTCGATCTGCCGCCTCCGCCACGTCTCGGCCTCGCGGTAGTTCCCGGACTGCTCCTCGGCCAGGGCGACGTCGCCCAGGGCCAGGCACTGCGCCCGCAGGTCGCCTGATTCGCCCACCGATTCCAGCGCGCGCTGCGCGAGTTCGCGCGCCTTCGCCGTCTCGCCCACCAGCGAGTGCAGGTAGCTGGCGACGCCAAGCAGCGTGTCCGCTCCCCCGGGCGCCTCGTTGACGTAGGCCAGGCCCTCGCTCAGCCAGCTGAAGGCCTGGGTCCACTCCTCGAGGTTGGCCGCGATGCTGATCGCGGTCGCGTAGACGCGCAGGCGCAGGGGCGCGGCCAGGTCCTGTTCGAGCAGGCCGGCCAGGCCCTGGAGCGCCGCTTCCTGGTCGCCGGCCACCGCCAGGTTGCGCAGGCGCACGTATTCGATCCTGCGCCGCTGGTCGTCGGACAGCTCGTCCAGCCGCGACGCGAGGTCCTTGATCCGCCGGTCGGACTCGCTCCAGTGCGCGGTGAAGCCCAGGCGCTCGATCTCCTGGACGCGCGGTTCAAGCGCCTCCGACGCGAACGCGGCCGTGCCGGCCAGGGCAACCAGCAGGAGGAGCGCGATGGTGACGACCCGGCGCATGTCGCGGACTGCCGTCGGGATCGCGGGCAGGCGGTTCAGTACGCCTTGATGATGTGGTTGGTGGCGAACTGCCCGTCCACCAGACCCGTCAGGCGCTTGATCGTGGCGTAGTCCTTCGACAGCATCGCCCGCTGTTCCTCGGCCGTGAGGCCGGCGCGGGCCAGCACGGTCGCCGGGTCCTTTTCGTAGTCGGCGGCGAGCGCGGCGTCCTGGCCGAGCTTCCTCATGAATTCGAGCAGTGTCGACATCTTCCTCTCCCCAGAGCCTGAAGCTTCCATTGCCGCGCGGGGAGTGCCAGTCCCCGGCCCGTCGAAACCCCGGACAGTAGCACAGCCCGGACGGCCCGGCGGCCCGGGCGCCGCAGGTCACGGGGCGATCATGCCCGCCCGGGCACCATCGCCCCATGACCGGACCCGAACGCCCCGGCCACGACGCCCGGTACTTCGCACCCGGGCCAGCGCCGATCCCCACCCCGCTGGCGGACGAATGGACCATCGCCGTCGCCGACGGCCCGGTGGTGGCCACCGCGATCCACGACGGCCACGCGCTGCGTCCCTCGCTGCGCGCGCGGACTGCGCTCGCCGACCACGTGCGCCTGCGCGAGGAAGACCCCCTCACCGGCCTCCTGACCGAGGTCGGCGACATCCGCATCCAGGTCCGCAGCTCCCGCTTCGAGGTCGACCACAACCGTCCGCGCGACGGCGCCGTGTATGCGCGCCCCGACGACTGCTGGGGGCTGCAGGCCTGGCGCGAGCCCCTGCCCGGCCACGAAATCGAACAGTCGCTGGCCGCCTGGGACCGCTTCCGGGCCATGGTGGCCGAACTGCTCGACCGCCTGCTCCAGCGCTGGGAGGCCGTGCTGCTGGTCGACCTGCACAGCTACAACCACCGGCGCGACGGCCCGCGCGCCGAACCCGCCCCGCAGGAGCAGAACCCGGACATCGAGCTGGGCCTGACCACGGCCGACCCGGGCCGATGGGGCGCGGTCAGCGCGTGCTTCGCATCGGCCCTGCGCCAGGTCCCGGTGAAGGGCCGCATCCCCGACGTCCGCGCCAACGTCCGCTTCCCCACCGGCGGCGACTTCCCGGAATGGGTCCACGCGCGCTGGGGCCCGCGGGTGTGCACGATCTCGCCGGAGTACAAGAAGATCTTCATGGACGAACACACCGGCCAGGCCGACATCGCGGCGCTCCATGCGCTGCGCGAAGGCCTCGCGCTGGCCGTCGACGCGGTGCGTCCCGCGTTCGGGATCCGGCGTTGAGCGCGAAGCCCGCGCCGGCCGGGCCGCGCCCCCTGCCGCCGGTCGCGGACGCTGTGGACCGGGTGCTGGCCGACATCGACGCCCGGCTCGACTGGCTGCTCGCGCTCACGCCGCTCGGGATCGATGCCCTCTGGGCACGGTTCGAGGCCAGCGGCTACCGCGACCTGCCGCCGCTGCGCTACGCAAGTCCGCCCGCCGGCCTGGAGCGGATGCGCGCACGCCTGCTCGCGCTGCCGGTGGCGCGGATCGAATCGCCGCTGCTGGAAGCCGTGCTCGCCGGCAAGCAGCTCGAGGTCGAACGGATGCTGGAACTGGTGCGCCTGCGCGGCTCCGACGGGTTCATGGCCGCGAGCGTCGAGCTCTTCGGCGGCGTGGAGGCCGGGCTGCTCGCGCTGGCACGCGACATCCTCGACCAGGTCGCGCCGGGCGAACCGCTGGAGGCGGACACCGGCGTCGACGCGGTCGTCGCCGCGGTCGAGGACGAAGTGTCCTGGTACCGCGCCCAGGCGCCCGACTTCGCCCTCGAGGTCGTGGTCGACGCCGACACCGGTTCGCTGATGATGGTGTCGCACGGGCGCCTGTACCTGGACGCGCGGCTCCGCCTGCCGCACGCGCGCCTGCAGCCCCTGGTCCAGCACGAGCTCGGCACCCACGTGCTCACCCGCTACAACGGACTGCGCCAGCCGCTGCGACAGATGGCGGTCGGGCTGGCCGGCTACGAGCCGCAGCAGGAGGGGCTGGCGGTGCTGGCCGAGTACTTCGCCGGCTACCTGCCCGGCGAGCGCCTGCGGGTGCTGGCCGCGCGCGTGGTCGCCGCGGGCATGGCGCTGGCCGGAGAGCGCATCCCGGCGATCTTCGGGCGGCTGCACGAGGAGCACGGCTTCTCCACCACCGACGCCTTCGACATCGCCGTGCGCGCGCGCCGGGGCGGCGGCCTGACCAAGGACGCCGTCTACCTGCGCGGGCTGCAGGACCTGCTGGCGCACCTGCGCGGCGGCGGTGCCTTCGCCCCGCTGTTCGCGGGCAAGTTCGCCCTCGCGCAGCTTCCCGTCATCGGACGGCTCGCGGCGGCCGGCTGGGTGGTGCCGCCCGCGCTCCTTCCCCGCTACGCCTGCGCGGACGGCTTCCCGCAGGCGCTCGAGCGCTGCCGCGGGCTCGCCGCCTGCGAGCTCCACCATCCGCGGCCCGCGCCGCATTCCCTCCAGGAGCCCCCCACGTGAGCGATCGACCGCTGCGCCTCGGATTCGTCGTCAATGACGTCGCCACCGAGCAGGACAACTACACCACCATCCGGCTTGCGCGCACCGCGGCCCGGCTCGGCCACCGCGTCGCCCTGATCGGCCTCGACGGCTTCATCTACGACGCCAACGGCACGGTCTGCGCG
>JAAZHF010000381.1 GCA_012510865.1 Gammaproteobacteria bacterium | reverse complement strand
GCAGCGGCAGCGGCCGCGCCCGCGGCCGGGCGTTGGCGTCGGCGCCCTTCGCCGCCGCTGGCTCCGCGGCGGGAATCGAGGATCCGTAGGCCGGCTGCCGGTGCCGTGGGAGCGTGGCCACCGCGGCCGCGCCGGCCGCCTGGACGATGCCCAGTGGCACGTGGCCCTGGTAGCCCGGGAACACCGCCTGCGGATCGGTGTGGCCCATGCGCTGGCGAAGGATGTCCCAGAGCACGGCGCGGAAATCGGTGGTGACGGGGATGTCCCCGAAGTGCGGGGACAGGATCTCCGGGTGCAGGCCGGCGAACTGGCCGTAGAACCTGCGGCCGTTGACCGGCCCGCCGAGCACCAGCATCGGGTTGCCGTAGCCGTGGTCGGTGCCGCCGCTGCCGTTCTGGCGCACGCGCCGGCCGAACTCGGATTGCACGACGACGGTGACGCGTGACGCCTCGCCGCCGTCGTGCAGCTCGGCGTGGAACGCCGACAGCGCCTGCGACAGTTCGGCGATCCTGTTCTGGTAGTAGTGGTAGCCGCTGCCCGCGGTGCCCTGGCCGTCGTGGGTATCCCAGCCGCCGAGGTCCACGGTCGCGTAGCGCAGCCCGAGGTCGAAGCGGATGGCCTGGGCAACGCTCCAGAGCTGGCGCGCGAAGGCGCTGGTCGGCCACCACGCCGGCGGCGTCGACTGGAAGTCCTGCTGGCGGACCAGGCGCAGCGACGCATCGGCGCGGCTGCCGCCCAGTTCGAGCGAGGTGTGGCCGTCCCAGAGCAGCTCCAGGGTTTCGTTGACCCCGCGCGTGCCCGCCGGCATCCCCTCGCGCCAGGTCTGCCACTGCCAGGCCCCCGAGTCGAGGCGGAAGTCGTTGGGGCTGCCCATGGTCAGGGCGCGCGGCGCGCCGAGCAGGTTGGCCGGCGTCCGGCTGTTGACCGCCAGCGCGGGGATCGGCACCGCATCGCTGGCGCCGGGGTGGTTCGCCCAGGCGCGCGTGATCCATCCGGTGCCGCCGCCCTGCCGGCCCGGCGTGCCGAGGTCGAGGTACAGCTGGGCGTCGAAGTGGCTTCGGGTCACGGTGGTGGGCATGCCGCAGCCATGCACGATCGCCAGGCGCCCCTCGTCCCACAGTTCGTGCAGGCCCGCGGCCGAAGGGTGCAGGCCGAAGCCGGTGCCGCTGCCGTCGGCGAGCGTCAGCGGCAGCGCGGCGTAGGCGCCGCTCGCGGCGATGGCAAGCCCGGGCCGGGCCTGTTCGTAGTGCACCCGGTCCTCGCCCGACACCGGCACGACCAGGTTCAGGCCGTCGATGCCGCCGCGCAGGAACACGTGCACCACGGTGTCGTAGCCGTTCGCCGCGGCGCGGGCGACGGGCGAGAACAGCAGCCCGGGGCCGAGCGCGCCGACGGCCGCGGTCGCGCAGCAGCCCTTGAGGAACCCGCGGCGGTCGATCTGGATGGAAGGCATGGCGTGGCTCGTCAGCGGCCGAGGAATTCGGGCGACATCAGCAGCAGGGACACCATGCTGCGCAGCCGTTGCTGGTTGTAGTGGCGCTTGAGGTCGCCGGTGGCCCAGGCATCGGTGTCGGTGATGACGTGCGTGTCGGGGTTTCCGTTCTGGGCCATGAATGCCAGCAGCACCTGGCGCCGCGACGCCTCCGGCAGGTAGCCGAGGATGCGCAGGCACCAGAAGTCGACCAGGCGGCGCGCGGTCCACTCACCGGCGGGAACGTGCGCGCGCGTCGTCGCCAGCACGGGTGCCAGCGGCACGCCGTCGTCGCTGGCCTCGGTGAGCCAGTTCAGCAGCTTCCACGTCATCGCGTAGCTGTTCCCGCCGCGCCAATCGCCCGGAGCGAGCGGGTAGCCGTTGGGCGCGGGCCACTCGTAGGGCGTGTGGCCGGTGAAGCCGAGCCGCCACATCAGGTCGTTGGAGCGCGCGTGCCCCACGCGTGGCGTCCAGTCGCAGCCGAGGACCCGCATCGCCGCGGCAACGGCTTCGAAGGGGCGGCGCTGCTGCAAGCCCCAGGCCTCCCGCGCGAAGTCGGAGAGCAGTACGTGGCGCAGGGTGCGCGCCAGCTGGTCCGGTGCCTGCCAGTGCGCGCGGAACACCGCCGCCGCGCTGTCCACCAGCCCCTCGGGCGGCTCGTCCGCGAAGAAGCGGCGGATGATCCGGCCGCAAATGGACTTCGCGACGCGGGGATGGCTGGCGATGCGGTCGAGGATGTCGCGGCCGTCCTTCATCGCGGGCTGCTCGGGATAGATGAAGGTTCCCAGCACGTACTTCGGACCGGTGTCGTGCCAGGCGGCGCGGTAGACGAAGGTGCCGTCGTTCTCCGACGGGTACTGCCAGTGCCCGTTGCGCACCGTCCAGCCGGTGAACGCGGCCGCGGTCTCGTAGACGTCGATGTCGGTATAGCCGATGGGATAGGACGGATCCTCCGGGCAGGGCGGGACCTGGAACGGATCCATGAAACCCAGGTAGTTCGCGGCGCCGAAGGTGTGCAGCTCGAGCAGCTCGCGGGCGAAGTTCTCGTTCGGCCCAGAGCGCGTGTTGGACAGGTTGTCGAGGTAATGCAGCATCGCCGTGCTGCGGGCGACGTCCTCGAGCATCGCGCGGAAATTGCCGAGTGCATGCTGCCGGATCACGTCGCGGTGGTAGTGCACGTACACCGGGCCGGCCGAGTAGTCGCTGGCGGTGACGTTGAAGTGGTCGTGCCAGAAGGTGACCATCAGTTCCAGCAGCTGGCGGCGCGAGTAGGCCGCGCGCACCAGCGCCGAGCGCTGCACCTCCCAGGCGGGGCGCATGCGCGCGTCGTAGTCGGTGGTGCCGAGCACGTGGTCCTGCCACAGCTGCGGCAGGCTCTTGCCCAGGGTCTGGTAGCCGGCGGCCGCCAGGCGCGCCTCGACCGCGCTGTCGTCGATCCCCGTCCAGGCGAGCTGGCGGTCGACGTAGGCCGCCAGCCGCGCGTCGTCGTCCGCGCCCAGCGCATTGAACTCCGCGATCGTGGCGGCGGTGGCGCCGTAGCCCATGTTGTTGAGCACGCGGACCGCGAACGGGGGGCGGGCCATGGTCACGACGCCCGGGCGCGACGGACCGCCGGTGGACGGCGGCGGCGGCGCGGCGGCTGCGGCGGCGTTCGCCGGGCGGTAGCGGGGAGGGCCGTGGAGCGCGTAGCGGCGTGCGAAGGCCTCGCGGAGCGCGTCCGCCTGGGCGGATTGCAGCGGCATGTGCATGAGGTCCGGTCTCCCCGGCGGCAGGCCTGCCGCCAAACCGTGCCTCAGGGTACCGGAACCATCGCCGCGGTCCGTGACCGCGCTCCCAGCCCGGGTAGCCGCTTCCGGCGGCCCCGGTGCCCTAGACCCAGCCGGTCAGGTAGAACAGGGCGATGATGGCGAACACCGCCAGCGTCTTGATGACGGTGATCGCGAAGATGTCCTTGTAGGCCTGGCGATGGGTCAGCCCCGTGACCGCAAGCAGGGTGATCACCGCGCCGTTGTGGGGCAGGGTGTCCATGCCGCCGGAGGCCATCGAGGCCACGCGGTGCAGGACCTCCATCGGGATGCCGGCGGCCTCCGCGTTGGCGATGAAGGTCTCGGCCATCGCCGCCAGCGCGATCGACATGCCGCCCGAAGCCGAGCCGGTGATGCCCGCGAGCGCCGTCACCGTCACCGCCTCGTTGACCAGCGGGTCGGGGATCGAGCCGAGTGCGTTGGCGACCAGGAGGAAGCCCGGCAGGGCCGCGATCACCGCGCCGAAGCCGTACTCCGACGCGGTGTTCATCGACGCCAGCAGGGCGCCGCCGATCGCCGCCTTCGTACCCTCGGCGAAGTGCCTGAAGACGGTCCGCCACGCGAACGCGAGCACCGTCAGGATGCCGATCAGCAGCGCGCCCATCACCGCCCAGATCGCGGCGAGCTTCGCCACTTCCTGCACGACGGGCGCCGGGTTCCCGACCACCGCCGGGATGAAGCTGTGGCTGTCCCCGTACCAGCCCGGGATCAGGCGGGTGAGGACCAGGTTCGAGATCCCGACCATCACCAGCGGCAGCAGCGCGACGAGCGGGTGCGCGAGGCGCTCGCCGGCGAAGGGCGCCGGTTCATTGAGCAGGGCGGCGGGGTTGCCGTAGCCCTCGCCGGCGCGCAGCGCGACGCGGCGCCGCCAGTCCAGGTAGGACATGCCCGCCGCGAGGATGAAGGCGCCGCCTAGCGTACCCAGGACCGGGGCCGCCCAGGTGTCGGTGCCGAAGAACGCGGTGGGGATGATGTTCTGGATCTGCGGCGTGCCGGGCAGCGCGTCCATGGTGAAGGTGAACGCCCCCAGGGCGATCGTCCCGGGGATCAGCCGCTTGGGGATGTCGCCCTGGCGGAACAGCTCCGCCGCGAAGGGATAGACCGCGAACACCACCACGAAGAGCGACACGCCGCCGTAGGTGAGCAGGGCGCAGACGATCACGATCGACAGCATCGCCCGCTGCGCGCCGACCACGCGGATGGTCGCGGCGACGATCGACTTCGAGAATCCGGAGATCTCGATCAGCTTGCCGAACACCGCGCCGAGCAGGAACACGGGGAAGTACAGCTTGAGGAAGCCGACCATCTTGTCCATGAAGAGGCCGGTGAACATCGGGGCGACCAGCGAGGGGTCGGTGAGCAGCACCGCGCCGAGTGCCGCGATCGGCGCGAACAGGATCACGCTGTGGCCGCGGTAGGCGACGTACATCAGGAAGGCCAGCGCGGCCAGCACGATCAGGAAGGACATGGGGGCCCCTGGGAGGCGGAGTGCGGCAGACAGTGTTCCCGCGGGTGGCCGGGGCGTCCCATTGTCCGAAGGTACGATGCCCAGCCCCCGGCGGGATCCCTAGGCTTGCGATCAAGGCGGCATCCGGCCGCACGCACACGCATATTCCGAGGGGAACAAGATGAAGCGAGCCAAGATCCCGCACACCGCCCTGAGCCTGGCGATCGCCCTTGGGCTGTCGTCGCCGGTGGCCTTCGCGCAGGACCCGGTGGAGGACGCGCCGGCGGAAGCGCAGGCCGAGGCGCAGGCCGCGAGCCGCGGGACCACGACCCTGGGAGGCATCACCGTCACCGCGCGCAAGCGCGAGGAGACGCTGCAGGAAGTCCCGGTGGCGGTCACCGCGTTCACGCCCGAGGCGATCGAGAAGCTCAACATCCAGGACATCGGCGACGTGGCGTCGCAGGTGCCCAACACCACCATCTACGCGGCGCGCGGCTCGAGCAGCACGGTGACCGCCTATATCCGCGGCATCGGCCAGGCCGACCCGCTCTGGGGCGTGGACCCGGGCGTGGGCATCTACCTCGACGACGTCTACATCGCCCGCCCGCAGGGGGCGCTGCTCGACGTGTTCGACGTCGAGCGGGTCGAGGTCCTGCGCGGCCCGCAGGGCACGCTGTACGGCAAGAACACCATCGGCGGCGCGATCAAGTACATCTCGCGCGGCCTGCCGGCGAAGGCCGACGGGTTCGCTTCGATCACGATCGGCAACCACAACCAGCTCGACGTCAAGGCCGCCTACGGCGGGGCCATCGGCGGCAGCGACGCGCTGCGCGCGCGGGTGGCGGTGGCCAGCCTGAACCGCGACGGCTACGGCGAGAACCGGCATTCGGGGCAGGAGGTCAGCGACAAGGAGATCCTCGCCGCGCGCGTGCAGCTCGGCGCGTTCCTCAACGACGACCTGGACATCCAGTTCGCGATGGACTGGATGGACGACCAGTCGGGCGTCCGCGGCGGCAAGATGCTGGCGCCGAACCCGCTCGACTTCGTCATCGACCCGGGCCGCGGTTCGGGCCAGCAGCCGCTCGACGACCGCTACGACATCCGCAGCGGGATGCCGAACGTCAACGACACGACGATGAAGGGCGCGTCGGCCACGCTCAACTGGCGCGTCAACGACGACGTCACGCTGAAGTACGTCCTCGCCCGGCGCGAGTCGGACACCGAGACCAACATCGACTTCGACATGCTGCCCAACCGCATCGTCGACGTCCTCGCGTTCTACAGCGACGAGCAGGTCAGCAACGAGCTGCAGCTCAACTACGATGCGGGCGGGCGCGCGCGCGGCGTCGTCGGGCTGTACCATTTCGACGGCGAGGCCGGCGGCCAGGTCCTGAACAACTTCCTCAACGCCTCTTTCGGCGACACCCGCGGTACCGTGTTCACCGAGAGCATCGCGCTCTACGCCGACTGGTCCATCGACCTGACCGAAAAGTGGAGCCTCGACGTCGGCGCCCGCTACACCGACGAGGAGAAGCACGCGGTCGTGCTCAACCGCGCCTACTCGGACGCGAACTTCGACACCGTGATCTCGACCCCGGCCGACTTCGACAAGACCGTCGACTTCACCAACGTCTCGCCGAAGGTCTCGCTCGGCTACCAGGTCAACCCCGACGTGCTGGTCTACGGCCTGGCCTCGCGCGGCTTCAAGTCCGGCGGCTACAACATTCGCGCCAACAGCGCCGTGCCGCACACCCTGCTGCCGTTCGACGACGAATCGGTCGACAGCTTCGAGGTCGGCGCCAAGATGGGCCTGCTCGACCAGCGGCTGTTCCTGAACCTGTCCGCGTTCCACAACAAGTACGAGGACATCCAGCTGTCGGTGTTCACCGGCTACGACTCCGATGGCGACGGCGTGGACGACGCCTTCCTCGGCGACTTCACCAACGCCGGCAAGGGCACGGTCAATGGCGTCGAGGTCGAGTACCAGTGGCTGCCGAACGACAACTGGGTGGTCAGCGGCAATCTGGCGTGGCTCGACACCGAGTACGACGAGTTCATCAGCGCCGGCGCCAACGTGGCCGACACCCAGGTGTTCACCAACGCCCCGGAGTTCTCCGGCGCGCTGAACGTCGAGTGGCGCACCGACCTGGCCAATGGCGGCAACCTCTCGGCGCGGGTCAGCTACGCCTACCAGAGCGAGGTCTACCCGACCACGGACCTGTCCGAGGACATCAAGCAGGAGGGCTACGGCCTGGTCAACGCGGGCGTGATCTGGCGTCCGAACGATGCCTGGACGTTCTCGCTGCAGGGCACCAACCTGGCCGACAAGGAATACCGCACCACCGGCTACAACATCGCCGCGCTGGGCATCCTGACCGGCTTCTACGGTCCGCCGCGCCAGTACAGCCTGACCGCGCGCTACGACTTCTGAACCACCGCGCCAACCATGGGGCACGCGGCGGCCGGGGCGACCCGGCCGCCGTTCTTTCTGCGGGGTCCCTGGCTTATCCTGAGCGGGTGGACATCCGGGACCTGGCGCCTCGCGTGCGCATCCATGCAGAAGCGGGCGGGGCGGCATGCTGAGCGTCGGCATGGTGGTCGCGGCCGCGGCGCTGTGGCTGGCCCTGCTGTTCGGGGTGGCGGTCTACGCCGAGCGCCGCCCGGGGGCGCTGGCGCGCCACTGGCGGCACGTCTACGCGCTTTCGCTGGCGGTCCACTGCACGTCGTGGACCTTCTACGGCACCGTCACCCAGGCCGCCCGCTACGGCTGGCCGCTTCCGCCGACCTTCCTCGGCGCGATCGTGTTCTATGCGCTGGCCTTCGCCTTCATGCTCCGGCTGGTGCGGCTGGCGCGCGAGAGCAATGCGACCTCCATCGCCGACCTGATCGCGACCCGGCTCGGCAAGGATCCCTGGCTCGCGGCGGTGGTGACGCTGGTCGCGCTGCTGGGAATGGTTCCCTACATCGCGCTGCAGCTGAAGGCGGTGACGATGAGCTTCGGCACCCTCACCGGCCTGGGGGACGCAGCGGCCACGGCCGCGCCCTGGGGAGACGGCGCGCTGTACGTGGCGCTGGCGATGGCGGTGTTCGCGATGGCGTTCGGAACCCGCCGTGCCAGCGCGACCGAGCACAACCGCGGCCTGGTGCTGGCGATGGCCTTCGAGTCGCTGTTCAAGCTGCTGGCGATGCTCGCGCTGGGTGCCCTGGTCTGGTTCGGCCTGGGCAGCTTCGACCTCGCCGCGCCGCCGCCGCCGCCGGGGCCGGTCGCCGGCTTCATGCCGCTGGTGCTGCTCGGCGCGCTTGCGATGTTCATCCTGCCGCACCAGTTCCACGTGGGAGTGGTGGAGTGCCGCGACGAGCGCGACGTGCGCACCGCGCGCTGGCAGTTCCCCCTGTACCTGGTGCTGATCGCGCTGCCGACGCTGCCGCTGGCGCGGGCCGGGACCGCCATCCTTGGCGACGGCGTGCCGTCCGACATGTACGCGCTGGCGCTGCCGGCGGCGCTGGGCCACGAGGGCCTGGCCCTGTTCGCCTTCCTCGGCGGCCTGAGCGCGGCCACCGGCATGGTGGTGGTGAGCACGCTGGCCCTGAGCCTGATGATCGGCAACCACTGGTTCGCGCCCGGCCTGCTGCGCGGCGCATGGGCGGTGGGACGCGACGGCGGCGACCACCGCGGCGCGCTGCTGGCGCTGCGCCGCGGCGGCATCCTCGCGGTGATGCTGATGGCCTGGGCCTACAGCCGCGTGATCGCGGGCAGCGAAAGCCTGGCCGACATCGGCGCGGTGTCCTTCTCGGCGCTGGCCACGCTGGCGCCGGCGCTGTTCTTCGCGGTCTGGCGTACGCGCACGCCGGCGGCCGCCGCCACCTGGGGCGTGGTCGCCGCCTTCGTCGCCTGGGCCTGGGTCATGCTCTCGCCGATGCTGGTCGAGCTGGGCGGGGGCACCCGCGACTGGCTGGCCGCGGGCCCCTGGGGCATCGCCTGGCTGGCGCCCGACACCCTGTTCGGCCTGACCGGCTGGAGCCGCCTCGGGCGCGCCGTCGGTGTCAGCCTGTTCGTCGGCGCGGCCACGACCCTGGCACTTTCGGCCTGGCTGTCGGCGCCCGATCGCGACGTGGCGCGCGGCTCCGACCAGCGCACCCTGCGCAGGGCCGGCAGGCGCTTCCTCGCCGCGCGCACGGTCGACGAGGTGCTCCGGGGCGCGCCGCAGCGCGGTCCGGTCCCGTCCGCGATCGAGGCGCGCTTCGAGCGCGAACTGGCGGCCGTGCTGGGCAGCGCCTCGGCGCGGCTGCTGCTCGACGCCGCCCGGCGCGAAGCGGGGCCGGACCTCGATACCGTCGCCGAGATCGTCGGCGAGGCCTCGCAGGACCTGCGCTTCAACCAGCGCGTGCTGGAAGCGGCGCTGGAGAACATGAGCCAGGGCATCAGCGTGGTCGACCGCGAGCTGCGGCTGGTGGCCTGGAACCGCCGCTACGCGGAGCTGTTCGGCTACCCGCCCGGGCTGCTGCGCATCGGCGTGCCGGTGGCGCAGCTGGTCGCGCACAACCTCGGCCGCGGGCTGGTGGAGGGCGTGAAGGGCCGCGTCGAGGCCGAGGCGGCGAAGCGCCTCGCGCACATGCGCGCCGGGACGCCCTATGTCAGCGAGCGGGTCTTTCCGCATGGCGGGATCGTCGAGATCCGCGGGAACCCGATGCCGGGCGGGGGTTTCGTCGCCACCTTCACCGACGTCACCGACTTCCGTCGCACCGAAGCCGAGCTCAAGCGCAGCAACGAAACCCTGGAGCAGCGGGTGGCGGAGCGCACCGCCAGCCTCGACCAGGCGCGGCGCGAGGCCGAGCGCGCGAACGAGGCCAAGAGCCGCTTCCTGACCGCCGTGGGCCATGACCTGCTGCAGCCGCTGCACGCCGCGCAGCTGTTCACCGATGCCCTCGCCGAACAGCTGGAGGGGCCGCCGCGCGCCTCGCTTGCCCAGATCCGCGGTGCGCTGGACTCCACCACCGACCTGCTCACCGGGCTGTTCGACATGGCGCGCCTGGAGGCGGGCGGACTGGTGCCGCAGCCGCGGGACTTTCCCCTCGCCGAGGTGCTGGAACCGCTGGCCTCGGAGTTCCGCGCGCTGGCCGGGGACCGCGGGCTGGGCTTCGACCACGTCGCCAGCAGCGCCTGGACCCACAGCGACCCGCAGCTGCTGCGGCGGGTGCTGCAGAACTTCCTGGCCAATGCGGTGCGGTACACGGAGCGTGGCCGGGTGGCGCTGGGCGTCCGGCGCGCCGGCGGCCTGGTGCGGATCGAGGTGCACGACACCGGCGTCGGCATCGACGAGGGGCAGCAGGCGCTGATCTTCGAAGAGTTCCGTCGCGGCGAGGGCGTGGGCGGGCAGGGGCTGGGACTCGGGCTCTCGATCGCCGAACGCATCGCACGCCTGCTGGGATCACGGGTCGAGTTGCGGAGCCGACCCGGCGTCGGGACCGTGTTCGCGATCGCGCTGGCGGCGGTGCCCGCACCCGCGACCGCGGCCGCGCTGCCGGCCGCGCGCCCGGGTCTTTCCGGGGCCCACGTGCTGCTGCTGGACAACGACCCGATGGCGCTGGAGTCCCTGGCCGGCCTGCTGCGCGGCTGGGGCTGCAGCGTGGACATGGCCGCGGACACCGCGGCCGCGTGCGCGGCGCAGGCCGCCCGGGCGGCCGACCTGTGGCTGCTCGATTACCACCTCGACGACGGCGACACCGGCATCGCGGCCTGGACCCTGCTGTCCGCGCGCTTCGGCGCCGTGCCGACCCTGGTCCTGAGCGCGGACGCCACCGACGCGGTCCGGCGCGAGATCGCCGAGCACGGCCTGGGGCTGCTGCAGAAGCCGGTGCGTCCGCTGGCGCTCAAGTCCATGCTCGGACGCATGCGGATCACGCGCGCATCCTGATCGTCCCCGGCGCCGTGCGCGGGGCGCGGCCTACAATGGCCGTTTCGACCCCCGCGTGCCCGCATGACCTACACCCCGATCCTCGCCACCCTGGGCTATGTCGTTTCGCCCGACCGCCGCCGCGCGCTGATGATCCCTCGCAACGCGAGGCCGGGCGACCAGCACCTGGGCAAGTACAACGGGCTGGGCGGCAAGCTCGAGCGCGGCGAGGACGCGCTCGCCTGCATGCGCAGGGAGCTCCGCGAGGAGGCCGCCATCGAGTGCACCCGGGTCGAGCTGCGGGGGACGATCAGCTGGCCGGGCTTCGGCAGGCAGGGCGAGGACTGGTTCGCCTTCATTTTCCTGGTCACGGGGTTCACCGGCACGCCGCCCGCCGCGAACCCGGAGGGCACGCTGGAGTGGGTCGACGT
>JAAZHF010000380.1 GCA_012510865.1 Gammaproteobacteria bacterium | reverse complement strand
CGAGCATCGGCGATTCCGTCGAGGGCAGCTGCGACGACAAGGCGGCCGCCTCCTTCATCGGCCGCAGCGCCGACGAGGCCACCGTCAGCGGCGCGAAGCAGGCGGCGGGCGCGCGCGGGGTGCGCGTCATCCGCCCGGGCATGGCGGTGACCATGGACCACCGCCCCGGGCGCCTGAACCTGCACCTGGACGATCGCGGGCGCATCACGCGGATCACCTGCGGCTGAGGCCGGCGCGATGGCCCGGGGGATGCAGGTCCGCGCCTTCGAACGCGGGGGGACACGATGATCGACTCCGACCCCGGCGCGCTGCTCGCCGACGCCAGCCAGGCCGCCGCCTACTACGTCGACATCCGCGACCGCGCGGCCCTGGTCGAGGCCGCCACCGGCCTCGGCTTCAGGGTGGCCGCGATCGACCTCCGCGACGTCGACGACACGGTCGGCCTGCTCGACGGGTTCGCCGCCGCGTTCGACTTCCCCGATGGCTTCGACGGCGACTGGGACGCGCTGGCCGACAGCCTCGGCGACCTGTCCTGGCTGCCCGCGCCCGGGCACGTGCTGCTGCTCGACCACTGCGCCGCCCTGCGCGAGGCAGCGCCGGAGGACTTCGACACCCTGCTCGACATCCTCGACGAAGCGGCCGCCGCGCACGCCGGCGGCGGCGTCCCGTTCTGGTCGCTGCTGCCGGTGGCCTCGCCCGGCGCGTGAACCGCCGGCGCGCGCACACGTCGCGAACACGGTCGCTCGCGGATACTCCTGTCCATCCCACACCTGGAGGGCCGGCGATGAGAGCCCCCGCCTGCGTCACCCTCGCCGCGCTGTCGCTCGCGCTGGACGCCTGCAGCGACCCGAGCGAAGCCTACACGCCGGTCGACGAGCTGCCGTCCGCGGACGTGCCCGCGACCCCGCCCGCCGACGCCGCGCGCGACGAGGCCTGGACGGAGGATGCGCCGCCGCGCGAGCCGGTGCCCACGGATCCGCTGCCCGCGCCGGTCGACCCCGACGTGCCGCCGACCGACTCCGTGCCGCCGCCCCTGGACCCCGAGGTCCCGATCGACGAGGCCACGCGCCCGCCGCCGGTCGACCCGACGATGGAGGATGGCTCGGGCTAGGCCCGCGGATCGCCCACGAAACGCAGGAATTCCTGCCGGGTGCGGGCGTCGTCGCGGAAACCGCCGAGCATCTTCGAGGTCACCATGCTCACGCCGCGCTTGTGCACGCCGCGCGTGGTCATGCATTCGTGCGTGGCCTCGATCACCACGCCCACGCCGCGCGGCCTGAGCACGTCCTCGATCACCGCCGCGACCTGCGCGGTCATCTTCTCCTGCACCTGGAAGCGGCGCGCGTAGGCCTCGACCACGCGCGCAAGCTTGCGGATGCCCACCACCTTGCCGTCGGGCAGGTAGCCGACGTGGGCGCGGCCGATGATCGGCGCCATATGGTGCTCGCAGTGGCTCTCGAACTGGATGTCGCGCAATACGATCATCTCGTCGTAGCCGGCGACCTCCTCGAAGGTGCGCTCGAGGTATTCGCGCGGGTCCTCGCCGTAGCCGCTGAACCAGTCGGCATAGGCGTCGACCACGCGCTTGGGGGTGTCGAGCAGGCCTTCGCGCGCCGGGTCGTCACCGGCCCAGCGCAGCAGCGTGCGCACCGCCTCCTCGGCCTGCGCGCGGCCGACGCCGTGCCGCTGTTCCTCGTGGTCGGCCATGCCGTGCTCCGGGTGACGTGGGCCGGTGATGGTACCCCGGGCCGCCGCGAGCGGGGATCGACCATGACCTGTCGCCCGGGTCCGGCGGGGCGCGAACGGGCACAATCCGGCGCACACCCAGCCTGGAACCCGCCATGCGCCAAGTCCGCAACCGCTCGCCGCTCGCCATCGCCCTCGCCCTGGTCCTGCCGCTCGGCCTTGCCGCCTGCGGGCCCTCCCCCGGGAGCGGCGCCGTGGATGCCTCCCCCGCCGCCGAAGCCTCCGCGGAGGATCGCGCCGCGGAAACCGCGCGGCTCAACGCCTGGTTCGAGGAGAAGTACGAGGAGCAGCTGCAGTTCAGCCCGCTGCGCCTGACCTTCCTGGGGCGCAAGGAGCTGTACGACCGCATCGACGACATGTCCGAGGCCGGGATCCGCCGGCAGCTCGACTGGATGGAGGCCTCGGTCGCGGAAATGGAGGCCCGGTTCGACTACGCGAAGCTCGAGCCGGAGGCCCAGCTCTCCTGGGACCTGTGGAAGAAGCAGTACGAGCGCGCCCGCGACGGCATGCCCTTCCTGCTCAACGGCTATCCGTTCGACCAGATGAACGGCTTCCACAGCATGGCGCCGACCTTCCTGATCAATTTCCACCGGGTCGACGAAGAGTCCGACTACCTGGCCTACGTGTCGCGCCTGCGCCAGCTGCCGGAGGCCTTCGACGTGCTGCTCGAGCGCGCGCGCGCCGCCGCGGCGCAGGGCATCCGGCCGCCGCGCTTCGCCTGGGAGGGCGTGGCCGACCAGTCGCGCAAGGTGATCTCCGGCGCGCCCTTCGACGAGGGCGCGGACAGCGCGCTGTGGGCGGACGCGAAGGCCAAGGCCGACGCGCTCGTCGCATCCGGCAGGATCGACGCCGCGCGCGCGGACGAGCTGAAGGCGCAGGCCCGCGCGGCCCTGCTCGAGGAGGTCAAGCCGGCCTACGAGCGCATCCTGGCCCTGGCCGCGGAGGAGATCCCGCAGGCGGCCGAGAACCCCACCGGCGTCGTCCGGACCCATCCCAACGGCGCCGCCTACTACACCTACCAGCTGCGCCGGAACACCTCCACCGCGATGACCGCCGACGAGATCCACGAACTGGGCCTGTCCGAGGTCGCGCGCCTGCGCGGCGAGCTGGAAGCGGTCAAGGAGCGGATCGGCTTCGAGGGTGACCTGCAGGCCTTCTTCAAGCACGTGGAGTCCGACCCGGCGCAGCGCTTCCCCAACACCGACGCCGGCCGCCAGGCCTACATCGACGAAGCCACCCGCGCGATCGACAACATCAAGCAGCACCTGCCGAAATACTTCGGGCTGCTGCCCAAGGCCGACCTGGTCGTGAGGCGCGTCGAGGCCTTCCGCGAGCAGGACGGCGCCGCCCAGCACTACAACCCCGCCTCCCCGGACGGTTCGCGTCCCGGCGTGTACTACGCGCACCTGTCGGACATGGACGCCATGCCGAAGACCGAGCTCGAGGTGATCGCCTACCACGAGGGCCTGCCGGGCCACCACATGCAGATCTCGATCGCGCAGGAGCTCACCGGCGTGCCGACCTTCCGCACCCAGGTCTTCGACACCGCCTACAACGAGGGCTGGGGCCTGTACTCGGAGTGGCTGGCCAAGGAGATGCCGGACACCTACCAGGATCCCTACTCCGAGTACGGCCGCCTGATGTCGGAGATGTGGCGCGCCATCCGCCTGGTGGTCGACACCGGCATGCACGCCAAGGGCTGGACCGAGGAGGAGGCCGTGGCCTACTTCCGCGAGAACAGCTCGGTGCCCGACGCCGCGATCCGCTCGGAGATCCGCCGCTACCTGGTGTTCCCGGGCCAGGCCACGGCCTACAAGATCGGCATGATCCGCATGCAGGAGCTGCGCCGGAAGGCCGAGGGCGAACTGGGCGACGCCTTCGACATCCGCGGCTTCCACGACGCCATCCTCGGCGGCGGCGCGATGCCGCTGGACCTCCTGGAGCAGCGCGTGGACCGCTGGATCGCCTCGCGGAAGGCCGCCTGACGGAAGCCCTGCCCCAAACCGGTCCTGCCGCGACGGTGCTCGCGACTGTAGGAGCGGCTACAGCCGCGAACCGGCCTCGCCGCGAAGGTGCTCGCCGCTGTAGGAGCGGCTACAGCCGCGAACGGGGCTTGCCGCGAGGGTGATCGCGGCTGTAGCCGCTCCTACAGGTGCTTGTTTGGGTCCCACCTTTCCTGCACGGCCTCAGTGCACCCCGTGGCACACCGACGTCGGCCCGAACGACTCGCCGAACGCCTGCCCGTGTCCGTGGTGCTGCCAGTAGAACGTGGGCGCGGGCACCGCCTGGTTGCCGATCTCGGCCATGCCCCCGGCGACGTCGAACAGCCGCCCGTCGACCATCACGTAGCGCGTGTCCGCGGTGTGGCGGATGTCGTCGAGCGGGTTGCCGTCCAGCACCACCAGGTCGGCGCGCTTGCCTATTTCCAGCGAACCCAGCTGCGATGACAGCCCGATGTAGTCGGCGCCGTCGATGGTCGCCGCGCGCAGCGCCTCGAAGTTGCTGAAGCCGCCCTGGACCAGCATCCAGGTCTCCCAGTGCGTGGCCAGGCCCTGCAGCTGGCCGTGGCCGCCCACCTGCACCTTGACCCCGGCGTCGCGCAGCGTCTTCAGCGACTTCGCCACTTCGATGTGGTGGTAGTCCCAGTCCGGCGCGACCTCGCGGCGGATCGAACGCGCGTCCAGCGTCTCGCGCGGGAAGAAGCGGTTGAGCTTGGCGTCCTCCCACACGTTGTCGCGGGCGTAGAACCAGTACTCCCCCGACAGGCCGCCGTAGCTCACCACCAGCGTCGGCGTATTGCGCACGTCGGTCTCCTTCCACAGGTTGACCACGTCCGCGTACAGCGGCGCGACCGGCAGGTTGTGCTCGATCCCGGTGGCGCCGTCCAGGATCATGGTCATGTTGTGGTGGAAGGTGGAGCCGCCCTCCTCGACCACCAGCATGCCGAGCTCGCGCGCGGCCTGGTTGACCTGCTGGCGCTGCGCCCGCCGCGGCTGGTTGTAGCTCTTCACCGAGAACGCACCGTGCGCCTGCATCCGGCGCAGGTGGCTGCGGGCGTCGTCGAGCGAGTCGATCTCGGCCTTGAAGCCGCCATCGGCGCCGTACAGGATCGTGCCGGTGGAGAACATGCGCGGGCCGACCATGCGGCCGGCCTGCAGCAGCTCCGACTGCGAGAACACGAACTCGGTGGTGGCCGACGGGTCGTGCAGGGTGGTGATCCCGAAGGCCAGGTTGGCGTAGTAGGCCCAGTTCTGCTGCGGGACCACGCCCTGGCCGAAGTTCGAGGCGTGCGCGTGCACGTCGATGATGCCCGGGATGATGGTCTTCCCGGCCACGTCGATGACGCGCGCGCCGGCCGGCACCTCGACCGCGCCCGCGCCGCCGATCGCGCGGATGGTGTTGCCGTCCACCACGATCGTGCCGCCCTCGATCACCTCCTGGGCGTTCTCGGCGTCGCGCATGGTCACGATGCGCGCGTTGGTGAAGGCCACCACGTCGCGCGCCGCGTACACCGGGGCCTCCAGTCCCACCGCGATGCCGCCGCCGGCCGCGGGCTTCGCGAGCTCCGCCGGCGCGCCCGGCAGGAAGTCGAAGGTCTGGTCCAGGCGGCGCGAGTGGTAGCGGTCGCCGACCATCCAGTGCAGCGACTTCGAGTCGGCCGCCCAGTGCAGGTAGCTGCCGACGTCGGCGCTGACCGCGCGCACCGGCACCGCCTTCATCTTGCGGTCGAGCGCGATGGTGCGCCCGGTGCCCGGCATCGGCGCCACGTAGGCGTTGAACAGTTCGGTGAAGGCGACCCACTTCCCGTCGGGGCTCACCTGCACCGAATCCACGTACTTCAGGTCGAACACCGCGCGCGGCTCCTCGCCGTGCAGCCCGACCGACATCAGCTTCTTCTCCATGCCGTTGCCGGCAAGGTACAGCACGCGGGTGCCGTCATGGTTGAACTGCGGCGACTGGCCGCCCTCGGCCACGCGCACCGGCTCGCCGCCGGCGACCGGGACCACGTAGATGCCGCGGTCGCCCGACCACAGGCTGCCGGTCAGGCCGCCGCCGCTGCTGCGCGCGTAGACCACGTGGCGGCCGTCGGGCGAGAAGCGCGGGTGGTAGTAGAAGCCCGGCTCCGGCGTCAGCCTGCGGCCCTCGGCGCTGCCGCTGGCGCTGCGCACGTGGATCGCACCCAGGCCTTCGTCCGACCAGCGGGTATAGAGCAGCTGGCGCCCGTCGGCGCTGAAGCTCGGCTGGTATTCGTACACGCCGCGGCTGCCGGTCAGGCGCACGGGGCGGCCATCGGGGAGCGGCTTGCGCCAGAGCTGGCCGAGCGCGTGGAACACCAGGCTGCCGCCGTCGGCGGAGGTGGCCACGTCGCGGATCATCTTCGGCTGGAAGCGGCCCTCCGGCAGCGCCTGCGCGAAGCGCAGGGGCTGCGACACGACCTGCTCCACCTGCGCGGTGAACGGCACCCGGGTGGCGGCGCCGCTGCCCATGTCCACGCGCCACAGCCCGCCCTGCGCCCAGACCACCACCGACTTCGAGTCCGGCGTCCAGTTGCAGCCGGTGTACGGCCCGAAGATCGCCCCGGCCTCCTGCTGGTCGTGGCTGAGGCCGTCCCAGACCGGGCGCACCTCGCCGCTGGCGATGTCCATCCGGTGCAGCACGCTGGCGTCGCGCACGCGCTTGACGAAGGCCAGCGTCTTTCCGTCCGGCGACACCTGCGGCCGCACCGCGCCGCCGGGCGTGGCCACGATGGTCTCGGTCCTGCCGGTCTGGCGGTCGAAGCGCTTGAT
>JAAZHF010000379.1 GCA_012510865.1 Gammaproteobacteria bacterium | reverse complement strand
GCGGTATCCCGCACAGCGTGCTGAACGCCAAGTTCCACGAGATGGAGGCGCACATCATCGCGCAGGCGGGTCGCAAGGGCGCCGTGACCATCGCCAACAACATGGGCGGCCGTGGTACCGACATCATCCTAGGCGACAACCCCGAGGTGTTTGCGGAGCAGCTGCTGCGCGATCGCGGCATCGATCCGGCGGAGGCCACCGAGGAGCAGCACGCCGAGGCGTTCGCCGAGTCCAAGCGCGTGTGCGCCGTGGAGCACGAGGCCGCGGTGGCCGCCGGCGGTCTGGCGGTCATCGGCACCGAGCGCCACGACTCGCGCCGCATCGACAACCAGCTCCGCGGCCGCTCCGGCCGCCAGGGCGACCCGGGTTCCAGCCGCTTCTACCTGTCGCTGGAAGACAACCTGATGCGCATCTTCGCCGCCGACTGGGTGCAGAAGGTGATGGAGCGCATGGGCCTGAAGGAAGACGACATCATCGAGAGCCCGCTGGTGTCGAAGCAGATCGCCAACGCGCAGCGCAAGGTCGAGGCGCACAACTTCGACATCCGCAAGAACCTGCTGGACTTCGACGACGTCAACAACGACCAGCGCAAGGTGATCTACGGCCAGCGCAACGAGCTGCTCGAGTCCGACGACATCTCCGGCGACATCGCCGGCATCCGCGGCGACGTGGTCGGCGACCTGGTCGACCGCTTCGTGCCGCCGGAGTCGATCGACGAGCAGTGGGACCTGCCGGGCCTGCAGGCCACGCTGGAGTCGGACTTCGGCCTCGCCACCGACCTGGTGGGCTGGGCAAGCGGCGAACAGGAACTCGACACCGACCGCATCCAGGAGCACGTGCAGGGGCTGGTGGCGAAGCTGTTCGCCGACAAGGAGGCCGCGGTCGGCCCCGAGACCATGCGCATGCTCGAGAAGCACATCATGCTCAGCGTGCTCGACGACAACTGGAAGCAGCACCTCGCGCGCATGGACTACCTGCGCCAGGGCATCCACCTGCGCGGCTACGCCCAGAAGCAGCCCAAGCAGGAGTACAAGAAGGAAGCCTTCGAGCTGTTCTCGGAGATGCTGGACAAGGTCAAGCGCGAGGTCGTGACGCTGCTGGCGCGCGTGCGCGTGCGCACCGAGGAAGAGGTCGCCGCGATGGAGGCGCAGGAGCGCGCCGCCGCCGAGGCCCAGGCCCGCCGGATGCAGTTCCAGCACGCCGACAGCGGCGGCTACGGCGCCGACGAGGAGGCCGCCACCCCCGACTACCAGCTCGGCGGCGACCCCGCCGGCCAGGTGCCCAAGGTCGGCCGCAACGAGCCCTGCCCCTGCGGCAGCGGCAGGAAGTACAAGCACTGCCATGGGCAGATCGGCTGAGCCCGAACCGCCCGGCCATGTAAAGGTCGTCGAAGTGGTCGCGGGCCTCATCACCGATGCCCGCGGCCGCGTCCTGCTCGCCCGCCGCACCGAGGGCCGCGACCTCGCCGGGCTGTGGGAATTCCCCGGCGGCAAGCGCGAGCCCGGCGAGACGCCCGAGGGCACGCTGGTCCGGGAGCTCCAGGAGGAGCTCGGGATCGAGGCCCGCATCGACGGCCACCTGATCACCGTGCCCCACGACGCCCCCGGGCGCAGCCTGCGCCTGGACGTGCGCCGCGTCTCGCGCTGGAAGGGCGTTCCCCGCGGCCGCGAGGGCCAGGCCCTGGCCTGGGTGCCGCCGCACAAGCTCCCGAGCTACGCCATGCCGCCGGCCGACCGCCCGGTGGTCGCCGCCCTGTTGCATCCCGACCGCTACGCGATCAGCCCGGTGCCCGCGGGGGGTGCCGACGAAGGGGCCGATGCCTGGCTGGCGGGCCTGGATGCCGCCCTGGGCCGGGGCGTCCGTCGCATCCAGGTGCGCCTGCCCGGGATCGCGCCCGGGCTCCGCCGCGCGCTGGCGATCGCGGCCGCCGCGCGCTGCCGCGAGGCGGGGGCCCAGCTGCTGGTGAACTCCGACGTCGAGCTGGCCCGGGAGGTCGGCGCCGGCCTCCACCTGCGCGCCGCCGAGCTCGCCGCGCTCGGCGCCCGGCCGCGGCTCGCCGCGGGCGCTCTGCTTGCCGCCTCCTGCCATGATGCCGAAGGGCTCGCGCGGGCCGCGCGCCTGGGCTGCGATTTCGCCGTGCTGGGCGCGGTGAAGCCGACGGCCACGCATCCCGGCCACCCCGGGATCGGCTGGGACGCCTTCGCCCGCCTGCGCGGCGAGGTCAGCCTGCCCGTCTACGCCCTGGGCGGCCTCGGCCCGGAGGACCTGCCCGAGGCGCGCCGGCACGGTGCGCAGGGCATCGCCGGCATCCGCGCCCTCTGGCCCCCGGCCTAGGGCCCTTCCGCGCCTGCGGAGCCCGTCCGGGCCAGCTCCAGGTAGCGGGCGTGCAGGCGCGCCACCGCCGCGTCCAGCGCCTCCAGCGGCCCGTCGTTGACGATCACGTCGTCGGCCACCGCCAGCCGCTGCGGACGCGTCGCCTGGGCCTCGATCATGCGCAGGGCCAGCGACTGGTCGATGCCGTCGCGCCGCAGCAGCCGCGCCAGCTGCACCTCTTCCGGCACGTCCACCACCAGCACCCGGTCGACCCAGGGATAGGCCGCGCGGCCGGCCTCGGCGAACAGCGGGATGGCGGCGATGGCGTAGGGGCCGGGCGCCGCCTCGCAGGCGCTGCGCAGGGCGGTGCGCACGCGGGGATGGATGATGGCCTCCAGGCGGGCGCGGGCCGCGGGGTCGGCGAACACGCGGCGGCGCATGGCCGCGCGGTGCAGCGCGCCGTCGGCGTCGAGCGCGCCGGGCCCGAACTCGGCCACCACCTCGTCCAGCCCGGGCGTGCCCGGCTCGACCACCTCGCGCGCGACCAGGTCGGCGTCGGCCACGTGCACGCCCAGCGCGCGGAAGCGGCGCTCGACCTCGGACTTGCCCGAGGCGATGCCGCCGGTCAGGGCGACGATGCAGTCAGCCATCGGCCGGGCCCGGCGCCGCGCCCACGTCAGAACCCGGCGTAGTCCCGGTAGGCGCCGATGATCCGGTCGCCCCACATGAAGACGATCCAGCCGGCGATGGCCAGGAAGGGCCCGAAGGGGATCGGCGTGGCCCGGTCGCGGCCCTTGATCGCCAGCCAGGCGCCGCCGACCACCGCCCCGACCAGCGAGGACATCAGGATGATCGGCAGGATCCCGGCCAGCCCGCACCAGGCGCCGAGCGCGGCCAGCAGCTTGAAGTCGCCGTGGCCCATGCCCTCCTTGCCGGTGAGCTGCTTGAACAGCCACCACACGCTCCACAGGCTGACGTAGCCCGCGATCGCCCCCAGCAGGGCCTGCTTGGGCCCGAAGTACAGGTTCTCCACCGCCGCGATCAGGCCCAGCCACATCAGCGGAAGGGTGAGCGAGTCGGGCAGCAGCTGGGTGCGCAGGTCGATGCCGGCCAGCGCCACCAGGAAGCAGGTCAGCAGGCTGGCGCCGAAGCCCTGCCAGCCGAAGCCCCAGGTCCAGACGCAGGCCAGCAGCAGGAGCATCGTCAGCAGCTCCACCGCCGGGTACTGGGCCGAGATCGGCGCCCTGCAGCTGCGGCACCTGCCGCGCAGCGCCAGCCAGCTCAGCACCGGGATGTTCTCGTACCAGGACAGCTGGTGGCCGCAGTGCGGGCAGTGCGAGCGCTCGACCACGATGCCCGGGGGCGGCGGATCGTAGATCTCCGGCTCGCCGAGCATCTCGCGGCTGTCGCGCTTCCACTGCCACTCCATGCGCCGGGGCAGGCGCAGGATCACGACGTTCAGGAAGCTGCCCACCAGCAGGCCGAGGCCTGCGACCAGCGGATAGCCGATCTGCGGGTTCTGGTCGAGGAATGCCACCGCCGCTACATCACCGTCATCGCGATCTTGAAGATCGGCAGGTACATGGCCACCACGATCGAACCCACCATGCCGCCGATGACGACCATCACGAAGGGCTCGATCAGGCTGGAGATGGTGTCGACGGCGTTGTCGACCTCCTCCTCGTAGAACTCGGCGACCTTGAACAGCATCGTGTCCAGCGCGCCGGCCTCCTCGCCGATGGAGGTCATCTGCACCACCATGTGCGGGAACAGGTTCTGCTGCTTCATGGCCACGTTGAGCGGGTAGCCGGTGGCGACGTCGTCGCGCATGTCCTCCACGGCCCGCTGGTAGACCATGCTGCCGGTGGCGCCGGCGACGCTCTCCATGGCCTCGACCAGGGGCACGCCGGCCTTGAAGGTCACCGCCAGGGTCCGCGCGAAGCGCGCGATCGCCGACTTGTGCAGCACGTCGCCGATGACGGGGATCTTGAGCAGCAGGCGGTCCACGGTGTGCTGCAGCTTCAGGGAGCGCTTGTAGAAGTAGATGAACGTGATGGCCGCCCCGGCCAGCACGATCACGATCGCCCACCACCAGGTGACCATGATCTCGGAAATGCCGAATACCAGCGCCGTGAAGGCGGGGAGGTCGGCGCCGAAGCTCTGGAACTGCTCCTTGAAGATCGGCACCACGTAGACCATCAGGATCGCGCAGACCAGGATCGCGACCGCGATGACCGCGGCCGGGTAGAACAGCGCCTTCTTGATCTTGCCCTTGATGGACTCGATGTTTTCCTTGTAGTCGGCGATCGTCGCCAGCACGGTCTCGAGCGCGCCGGAGGACTCGCCGGCCCGGACCAGGTTGCGGTACAGCTCGTCGAACTGCACCGGGTGCTTGCTCATCGCCTCGTAGATCGACGAACCGCCCTCGATGTCCATGCGGACTTCGTCCACCAGGGACTTCATCTTCGGGTTCTTCTGGCCGTTGCCGATGATCTCCAGCGCCTGCACGATGGGCACGCCGGAGCGCATCATGGTGGCGATCTGGCGGCTGAAGACCGCGATGTCCTTGGGCGTGACCCGCTTGCCGGCGCCGCCGAACAGGGGCTTGGGCTTGGGCTTGACCTTGCCGGGCTGGATGCCCTGCCGGCGCAGCTCGGCGCGCAGCAGGTTGGCGTTGCGGGCCTGCTGCTCCCCTTTCATCTTCTTGCCGCGCTTGTCGGTGCCCTCCCACACGAACACGGGCAGGGTCACGCCGTCGCGCGCCGGCCTGGCGGCCTGGCGGGTGGCGGTCTTCGCGGCGGAACGTGTCACGGCCATGTCTGATCCCCTCGGTCCCCGGCCCGCGGCAGTGCCGGGGCCCCAGCCGATGATGTTAGCGGGTTGCAGGCCGGCGTGGGGCGCCGCGCTGTGACGCCCTGCCGTTTTCAGGGGTGCCGCCGTCGCGGCCCCGGCCTCAGTCGGTCGTGACGCGGCTGATCTCGGCCAGGCTGGTCACCCCGGCCTTGACCTTCAGCAGCGCCGACTTGCGCAGGTCCCGCACCCCGGAGCGCTCGGCGGCCTCGGCGATCTGCAGGGCGTTGCCCCCCGACAGCACGATGGAGGCGATCTCGTCGGTCATCGGCATGACCTGGTAGATGCCGGTCCGGCCCTTGTAGCCGCCGGTGCAGTCGTCGCAGCCCACGGCCTCGTACACGGTGAAACCCTGCTGGATCTCCTCCTCGGTGAAGCCCTCGGCCAGCAGGGCGTTCTCGGGCAGCTCCACCGGCTTCCTGCATTTCGCACACAGGCGCCGCGCCAGGCGCTGGGCGATCACCAGGGTCACCGAGCTGGTGATGTTGTAGGGCGCGATGCCCATGTTCATCAGGCGAGCGATGGTCTGCGGGGCGTCGTTGGTGTGCAGCGTCGACAGCACCATGTGGCCGGTCTGGGCGGCCTTGATCGCGATCTCGGCGGTCTCCAGGTCGCGGATCTCGCCGACCATGATGATGTCCGGGTCCTGGCGCAGGAAGCTGCGCAGGGCGGCGGCGAAAGTCATGCCGCGGCGCTCGTTCTGCTGCACCTGGTTCACGCCGGGCAGGCGGATTTCCACCGGGTCCTCGACGGTGGAGATGTTGCGCACCTCGTCGTTCAGGATGCCCAGCGCCGTGTACAGGCTCACCGTCTTGCCGGAGCCGGTCGGGCCGGTCACCAGCACCATGCCGTAGGGCTTGTGGATGGCCTCCTCGAACAGCTTCTGCTGGTCGGGCTCGTAGCCCAGCTTGTCGATGCCGAGCTTGGCCGCCGAGGCGTCCAGGATGCGCAGCACCACCTTCTCGCCGAACAGGGTCGGCAGGGTGCTGACGCGGAAGTCGATCTGCTTGGTCCGGCTGAGGTTGAGCTTGATGCGGCCGTCCTGCGGCACGCGCTTCTCGGCGATGTCCAGCTGCGCCATGACCTTCAGGCGCGCTGTGATGCGGGAATTCAGCTTGACCGGCATCCGGGCGGTCTGCTTCAGGATGCCGTCGATGCGGAGGCGGACCCGGAAGTCGTCTTCGTAGGGCTCGAAGTGGATGTCCGACGCGCCGCGGCGGATGGCGTCGATCAGCACCTTGTTGACGAAGCGGACGATGGGGGTGTCGTCGGCCTTGCCGTCGGCCGCGGAGTCGCGGGACTCTTCTTCGCCGCCGTCCACCTCCAGGTTCTCCAGCCCCTCGGCGTCTTCCAGCGCATCGCCGAAGGAGTCGGCGGCCTGCTGCCACAGCTCGATGGTGCGCCGGATGTGCTCCTCGTCGACCAGGATCGGTTCCACGATCAGGTTGGTGTGGAACTTCAGCTCGTCCAGGGCGTGGGTGTTGGTCGGGTCGGCCGTCCCCACGAACAGCTTGCCGCCGCGCTTGTAG
>JAAZHF010000378.1 GCA_012510865.1 Gammaproteobacteria bacterium | reverse complement strand
GCTTCAGGTAGGGCGCGCGGGCGGTGCCGCTGCCCTGCATGGCGCCCACCGGGTTGGCGATGTGGAACTCGCCGACCGCACCGGTGTTCACCGTGTTCGGGTTGGCCTGGTTGGCAAGCACGCTGACCACGCCGCCGTCGTTCGCGACCAGGATCGTCTGCGGGTCGACCCCGGTGCCGCCCGCCAGGCCGTCCCCGCGGTAGCCCACGATGCCGGGCACGCCGGACCAGTCGTTGTTGGTGGTGATGAGGCCGGTGTCGGACCAGTCCTGCGCGAAGGGCAGGGTCTGTGGCGTGGCGTCGGCATGGGCCGCGGCTGGAACGGCCAGCGCGAGGACGAGCGCCAGGCCGTATGGAAGCGCTTGCATGTCGTGGTTCCCCTGGAGTGATCTGGGCCGCGGCCCCCGCCGCGACCCGCCGATTGTGCCCCAGACGTTCCGCAGGCGGGTGACGGCGTCCCGGGCCCGCCCGGCGCCGCCGTCATCCGCGGCGCCGCCGGCCTGCGCTACCCTTCGCGGATGAGCATCGATCGCAACGAGCGCGCCCTCGAGGCCGGCATCCACACCGAGCTGTCCGGCCGCATGACCTACGGCGGCTACCTCCAGCTGGAGCGCCTGCTGTCGGCGCAGCAGCCGGTGTCCGATCCGCCGCACCACGACGAGATGCTGTTCATCATCCAGCACCAGGTCTCGGAGCTGTGGCTGAAGCTGCTGGTGCATGAACTGCGGGCGGCCGTGGGCCACCTGCGCGAGGACCGGATCGACCCCTGCCAGAAGATCTTCGCGCGCTGCAAGGGCGTGCTCCGGCAGCTGACCTCGATGTGGAGCGTGCTGGAGACGCTGACGCCCTCCGAGTACGCCCAGTTCCGGGAGCTGCTCGGGCCTTCGTCCGGCTTCCAGTCGGCGCAGTACCGCACGGTGGAATTCCTGCTTGGCAACAAGAACGCCGGCATGCTCAAGGTCTTCGCCCACGACCCCGGGGCGCAGGCCATGCTTCGCGACGCGCTCGAGGCCCCCAGCCTTTACGACGAGGCGCTGCGCTTCCTGGCCCGCCGCGGCCATCCGGTGCCCGGCCACCACCTGGAGCGGGACTGGACCCGCCCGCACGTGATGGACCCCGGCCTGGTGCCCGTGTTCGAGCGCATCTACGGCGACACCGGCTCGCACTGGGACGCCTACCACCTGTGCGAGGACCTCGTCGACCTGGAGACCGAGTTCCAGCTCTGGCGTTTCCGCCACATGCGCACCGTGATGCGCATCATCGGCTTCAAGCGCGGGACCGGGGGTTCGAGCGGGGTCGGCTTCCTGAAGCAGGCGCTGGACCTGACCTTCTTCCCGGAGCTGTTCGAGGTCCGCACCCGCATCGGCGGCACCGCCGCCGACGCCGCGTACTGAGGCCGTGGGCGGCCCCGGCGCCGCCATGCCCGTCTGGGCGGGTGCGCTGGCCTGGGTCCTGGCGCTGGCGGTCCTGGCGGTGGCCGCGCCGGGCCTGCCGCTGGAGCGCTACCGGGACGATCCCGGTGCGCGGCGCGTGCTGCTCGCGGCCACCGTGGCGCTCATGGCGCTGCGCTGGTTCAACACCGCGGCCCTGCAGGGCGTCGTGCTCCATTTCCTCGGCGCCACGATCGCGGTCCTGATGTTCGGGGGCCGGCTCGCCTGCTGGATGATGGCCCTGGCCAGCCTCGCCGGCGTGCTCCTGGGCGCCGCCTGGCAGGGCTGGGCGCTGGACTTCCTGGTCACCGGCGCGCTGCCGGTGGCCGTGGCGGTGGCGGCCGGATTCGCCGCGATGCGCTGGGTTCCGGCCAACATCTTCACCTACGTGATGGTCAACGCGTTCGCGACCGCGGCGGTCTCGATCGCGGCCTCGACCCTGGCGAAGGCCGCGGTCGCGGCGGCGCTCGGCGGGCCCGCCGCCGCCTATGCGATGGCGACGCCGCTGCTGATGTCCGGCGAGGCCTTCTTCACCGGCGGCGTGATGGCGCTGGTCGTGGTCTACCGGCCGCACTGGTGCAGCAGCTTCGACGACCGCACCTACCTGGGCCCCGAGCGCCCGATGTAGCGGGCTCCGGGGCGCGCGCGGCCATGCTGCAACGCGGATTCCCAAAGACACCCCCGGCGCGATACCGTTGCGCGCGCAGCGACAGCGTTCCACCCTCGGGGAGTCCCTTTTGATGAATTCGAATCGAGTCGAGCCCGCCGGTCCGGGCATGGAGAAGCCTGCCGGAAACGCCGGCATTCCGGAGTTCGCGCAGGTCATGGGCCATCCGCGTCCGCTGTGGATGCTGTTCATGACCGAGTTCTGGGAGCGCTTCGCCTTCTACGGCATGCGCTGGGCGCTGGTGCTGTACATCGTGGCCCAGTTCCACGGCGGCGACGCCTCCGGCGAGGCCCCGGCCAGCGAGCTGTACGGCGCCTACCTCGCGCTGGTCTACGCCGCGGCCATCTTCGGCGGCTACGTCGCCGACAAGCTGATCGGCTACCAGCGCGCGATCCTGCTGGGCGCGGTGTTCATGGCCCTGGGCCTGTTCCTGATCACCATGCCGAGCGAGCAGTGGCTGAAGCTGGGGCTGGCGACGGTGATCGTCGGCAACGGCCTGTTCAAGCCGATCATCTCGACCATGGTGGGCAAGCTCTACGCCACCGGCGACGAGCGCCGCGACTCGGGCTTCACGATCTTCTACATGGGCATCAACATGGGTGCCTTCATCGCGCCCATCCTGACCGGCTGGCTGGCCGAGAAGGTCTTCGGCAGCGACGGCATGCCGGCGTACAAGGTGGTGTTCATCGCCTCGGGCATCGGCATGATCGCCAGCCTGCTGTGGTTCTGGTTCGGCCGCGCCCAGCTCAAGGGCATCGGCGCCGCGCCGGCGGAAGCGCAGGGCATGGGCCGCGTGCTCGCGGTCACGGTCGGCGCGCTGGTGGCGATCCCCGTCTTCTATGCGCTGCTGACCATCGAGGCGGGCGTGCTCAACTGGATCCTGCTCGCCCTGTTCGTGGTGCCGGCGATCATGCTGCTGGTGGAGGGCGTGCGCGAAGGTTCGCGGCAGCGCGACATGGTGATCGCGATGCTGATCATCTTCGGCTTCAACGTGCTGTTCTGGATGTTCTTCGAGCAGGCCGGAAGCTCGTTCAACTTCCTCGCGCAGAACATCGTCAACCGCGACTTCGGCGGCTGGATCTTCCCGGTGGGCTGGTTCCAGTCGGTGAACTCCGTCGCGATCATCACCCTGGCCCCGGTCATGGCCTGGCTGTGGGTGGCGATGGGCCGCGCCAATCCGTCGATCCCGCGCAAGTTCGGCCTGGGCCTGATCTTCAACGGACTGGCCTTCCTGCTGCTGATGTTCGCGCTCTCCAGCCTCGTCGATCCGGCCACGCTGAAGATCCCGTTCTGGACCCTGTTCATGGTCTACGTCATCCAGTCGGTCGGCGAGCTCTGCCTGTCCCCGATCGGCCTGTCGATGACCACCAAGCTGGCGCCGGCGAAGCTGACCGGCCTGGCGATGGGCGGCTGGTTCCTGTCGATCGCGATCGGGAACAACCTCTCCGGCATCTTCGCCTCCAGCGTCAGCGGCGAGGGCGGCATGACGGTGGAATCCGCGCATGCCGGCTACACCTTCGGCTTCTGGGCACTGCTCGGCGCCGGCGTGCTGCTGTTCCTGATCGCGCCGCTGATCCAGAGGTTGATGCACGGCGTGAAGTAGGCGCGGGCGCAGCGCGCTCCACGCTCCACGCGACGGCGGCCCACGGGCCGCCGTTCGCGTTCCAGGCGCCCGTTCAGCTTCCCTCGCGATGCGTGCGCGGGTTAACTTCGCGGATTCGGCCCGCGAAAGGCGGGCGCAATCGCGGAGTTGACGAGTGTCCCATCCAGACCACGCCATCGAGGCGCAGAAGACCCTGCTGGGTCATCCGCGCGGGCTGTTCGTGCTGTTCTTCGCCGAGATGTGGGAGCGGTTTTCCTACTACGGCATGCGCGCGCTGCTGATCTTCTACCTCGTCCAGCACTGGATGTTCTCGGACTCCGATGCCTCGGTGATCTACGGGGCGTACACCGCGCTGGTGTACATCGCACCGGTCGTCGGCGGCTATCTCGCCGACCGCTACCTCGGGCAGCGCAAGGCGGTGCTCTTCGGCGCGGTCCTGCTGACCTTCGGCCACTTCCTGATGGCCTTCGAGGGCACCGGCGGCCAGGACGCGCCGGAGATCGCCGTCTTCTGGCTGGCGCTGTCCTTCATCATCGTCGGCTCGGGCTTCCTGAAGGCCAACATCTCGGTCATGGTGGGCCAGCTGTACCCGCGCACCGACATCCGCCGCGACCCCGCGTACACGATCTTCTACATGGGCATCAACCTGGGCGCGATGCTGGGCTCGATCATCGCCGGCTACCTCGGGCAGACCTATGGCTGGAAGTACGGCTTCGGCGCCGCCGGCATCGGCATGCTGCTGGGCCTGGTGGTGTTCGTCGCCGGAAAGCCGCTGCTGATGGGCCGCGGCGAATCGCGCGTGCCAGCGCGACTGGCCCGGCCGGTGCTGGGCGGCATCACCTTCGAATGGGTGCTGTACGCGCTGGCCTTCCTTTCGGTCGGCCTGGTCTGGTTCATGATCCAGCACCAGAAGCTGGTCGGCTTCCTGCTTGGTGGCGCCGGGCTGGCGCTGCTGGCCTACGTGATGGTGGTCGCGGTGGTCAAGCTGAGCCGCGAAGAGCGCAACCGGATCATCGCCGCGCTCTACCTGATCGTCGGTTCGATCCTGTTCTGGGCGCTGTTCGAGCAGGCCGGCGCCTCGCTGAACCTCTTCACCGACCGCTCCGTGGACCGCTCGATCCTCGGCTGGGAAGTGCCGGCATCGATGTTCCAGTCGCTCAATTCGATGTACATCATCATGCTTGCGCCGCTGTTCGCGATGTTCTGGCTGTGGCTGGCCAGGCTCGGCTGGGAGCCGTCGGCGCCGGCGAAGTTCGCCCTGGGCGTGGTCCTGGTGGGCCTGGGCTTCCTGGTCCTGGTCTGGGGCGCAAGGGCGTCGGGCCCCGGCGCGACGCCGGTGATCTTCATCTTCCTGATCTATCTGATCCACACCATGGGCGAGCTGTGCCTGTCGCCGGTCGGCCTGTCGGCCATGAACCGGCTGGCGCCGGCGCACATGGCGAGCCTGATCATGGGCGCCTGGTTCTTCGCTTCGGCAACCGGCAACTTCGCCGCCGGCCTGATCTCGGCGGCGACCGGCGGCGACGGCGGCGGCGTGGACCGGGTGATGGAGGTCTATACCAACGTCGGCTGGCTGGCGGTGGGCGTGGGCGCGGCCATGCTGCTGATCGCGCCCCTGGTCAGGAAGCTGATGCACCTGGACACCCTGCGCGACGACGACCTGGCCGGGACCGGCGAGCTCGGCGAACCGGCCGCGGCCGGCATCGACGTGACCGAAGAGCGCCGCTGACGCGGCGCGGAAGGGCTCAGCCGGGGCCGGCCCCGCCGAGGTCGACCCCGAGCCCGGCGGCCAGCGGGCCGAGGTGCGCGCGGTAGGGAAGCCAGTCCGGCGGGCGCGGCGCACGCAGCCCCTCGCGCACCTGGGCCGCGCTGGCGGTGGACACGGCTCCGCCGCGGCGCCCGGGCGACAGCACGGCGGGATCGAAGGGAAGGCCGAGGTGGGACAGCACCCGCGCGGCCTCGCCCGCCGGGTCGCGAAGCAGGTCGGCGTGGGCCACGTCGAGGAGGCGCGGGCCCAGCAGCGCCCGCCAGTGGTCCATGAGGCCCGCGTGCGCCCGGTGCCAGGCGGCAAGCTCGCCCTGGTCGTAGGACCAGGGCGCGTGCCCGCCGTACAGCATGCGCAGGTTGGAGAAGCACACGTCCATCGGTGCCCGCCAGGCGTGCACGAAGCGCGCCCGCGGGAGCGCGCGCGCGATGCACCCCGCGAGCAGTGCGTTGGTCGGCAGCTTCTCGGTCCACAGCGCCCGGCCACGCGCGCGCCAGGCGTTGGCCTCCATGAAGGCGCGACCCAGAGCGGGCCAGTCGATGTCGCCCAGGCGCTCCAGCAGCGGGCGGTCGACCAGGCCGCGCGGGCGGTGGTCGGCCGCCAGGCGCAGCGCCGCCGCGAAGCCCATGCTCTCGCCGCCCTCCGCGATCGCCGGATGGCCGCCCAGCATCCGCTCCAGCACCGTGGATCCGGATCGGAACAGGCCGATGATGAACACCGGGACCGGCGCCGCCTCGCCGGGGTCGTGGCCGGGCGCATGGATGAAAGCGTCGTCGCAGCGTTCGCGGATCGATGCGACCAGGGCCAGGTCGGCGCCGGCGTCGTAGCGCAGGGCGGCGCGCTTGGCGCGCATGCCGCGCACCAGTTCCGGCCAGGCGGCCGCGTGCTCGCCCAGGTCGTGCAGCTCGTCGAACAGCGCGTGGCTGAAATGGATGTCGTGCTCGCTCCCGGGATCGACGCGGTCGCGCTCCGCGCGCATGCGGGCGATGCGCGCCCGCGCACCGGCGGGATCCCGGTCCCGCAGCTGCGACAGGCGACGGTGGGCGTGCGCGAAATGCGGCGCCGCGGCCACCGCGCGCTCGAGATCGTCGCGCGCACCCTGCATGTCGCCCAGGAACAGCCGTGTGCTGCCGCGGACGTAGCGCGCCGGGGCGTGCCCGGGCTCGCGCTGCACGGCGCGGTCCAGCCAGGCGAGCGCCGCCTCGTGCAGGTCCTCGTCGCCGAGTGCGTCGGCAAGCGCGACCATGTCGTCGACCGAAGCCCGTCCGGCGTGCGCGGACAGGCCGTCGGCGAGTGCCGCGAGCGCCCGCGTCTCGTGCAGCCCGCGGAGCAGGCGCGCCAGCGCGAGCGCGTGCGGCCAGCCGCGGGGACCGGCGGCGCATGCGCGCAGCGCCGCCGCGTGCATGGCGCGGTACTCGCCGTTCCTGCCGCGCGCGCGGGCCAGGCCGAGCCATGCGCCGGCGTCGCCCGGCGCCGCCTCGGCCTGGCGCTGGAAGGCGTCGGCCGCCCCCGCCCAGTCCCCCGCGGCGGCGAGTGCGTTCGCGCGCTTCCAGCCTGCGGCGGGCGGAGCCAGCGCTTCGTCGGAGCCGGTCCCGGTCGACATGGCGCGGGTCAGAGCCCGTAGCGC
>JAAZHF010000377.1 GCA_012510865.1 Gammaproteobacteria bacterium | reverse complement strand
GGTGCTCTGCGTCGACAACGACGTCGACATCCTCTCGGGGATGGTGCTGCTGCTCGGCCGCTGGAAGATCGACGTGCTGCGCGCGACCACGGTCGACGAGGCGCTGCGCAAGATGGAGCGGGCCCCCGACGTGCTGCTGGTGGACTACCACCTGCACGACCGCATGGACGGGCTGGACACGCTGGACGCCCTGCGCGAGCACGGGCCGCGGGTGCCCGGCGCGCTGGTGACGGCCGACGGAAGCGACCAGGTGAAGCGGGCGGCACGGGCGCGCGGCTACCGGGTGCTGACCAAGCCGATCAAGCCGGCGTCGCTGCGGGCCTTCCTGGCGGCGCAGCGGAGCGCGCACGTGGCCGGGCACGTGCCCTGACGGGTCGCGTCAGTCGAACTCGTCGGGTTGGGGCGCGATGGCGCCCGGGTCCAGCGCCAGCCTGCCGGCGATCAGTACCGCCTGTGTGCGGTTGTTCGCACCCAGCTTCCGCAGGATCGCGGTCATGTGCGCCTTGACCGTGGCCTCGGACACGCCCAGTTCCCAGGCGATCTGCTTGTTCAGAAGGCCCGCGCCGAGCATCTGCAGCACGCGGAACTGCTGCGGCGTCAGGCCGGCCACGCGCTGGGCGGCATCGTGCTCGTCCGGGCCGGCGGCAGGGGCCGCCTGCGCGGCCGCGGGCGCCCAGCGGTCGCCGTCCAGAACGCGGGCGAGCGCTTCGCCGAGGGTGGCCGAATCGGCCGACTTGGGAATGAAGCCCATGGCGCCGTGGTCGCGCGCGCGGCGCATCACCGCCGGCTCCTCGCGCGCCGAGACCACCACCACCGGCAGTTCGGGATGCCGGGCGCGCAGGTGCACCAGCGCGCTGAAGCCCTGGGCGCCCGGCATGTTGAGGTCGAGCAGGAGCAGGTCGGCGTCGGGCTCGGACTCGACCAGGGCATAGAGCGTCTCCACGCTCTCCGCCTCGCGCAGCGTGGCCCCCGGCAGGATCCGCGCGACCACGCCCCGCAGCGCTTCGCGGAACAGGGGGTGGTCGTCGGCGATCAGCAGGGTGGCCACGTCGGATCAGGCACCCCGCCGGTTGCCCAGCAGCGCATCGACCACCGACGGATCGGCGAGCGTGCTGGTGTCGCCGAGCTGGTCCGGCGCGTTCTCGGCGATCTTGCGCAGGATCCGGCGCATAATCTTGCCCGAGCGCGTCTTCGGCAGCGCCGGCGCCCACTGCAGGAAGTCGGGCGATGCGATCGGGCCGATCTCCCTGCGCACGTGGGCCACCAGTTCCTTCAGCAGTTCGTCGCTCTCGACCTCGCCCGCCACCAGGGTCACGTAGGCGTAGATGCCCTGGCCCTTGACGTCGTGCGGGAAGCCGACGACCGCGGCCTCGGCCACCTTCGGATGCAGGACCAGCGCGCTCTCGACCTCGGCTGTGCCGATGCGGTGGCCGGACACGTTGATCACGTCGTCGACGCGGCCGGTGATCCAGTAGTAGCCGTCGGCGTCGCGGCGGCAGCCATCGCCGGTGAAGTACATGCCGGGGTAGGCGGCGAAGTAGGTGTCGAAGAAGCGCTCGTGGTCGCCGTAGACCGTGCGCATCTGGCCCGGCCAGGAGTCGAGGATGACGAGGTTGCCCTCGGCCTCGCCCTCGAGGATGTTGCCGGCGGCGTCGACGATCGCCGGCTGCACGCCGAAGAACGGGAGCGTGGCCGAGCCGGGCTTGGTCGGCCAGGCGCCGGGCAGCGGCGAGAGCAGGATGCCGCCGTTCTCGGTCTGCCACCAGGTATCGACGATCGGGCAGCGGCCGCCGCCCACGACGTCGTGGTACCAGCGCCAGGCCTCGGGGTTGATCGGCTCGCCGACGCTGCCGAGCAGGCGCAGCGACTTGCGCGAGGTCTTCTTCACCGGCTCGTCGCCCTCGCGCATGAGCGCGCGGATCGCCGTCGGGGCGGTGTAGAAGATGGTGACCTGGTGGCGGGCCACCACGCGCCAGAAGCGCGAGGCGTCGGGATAGCTGGGCACGCCCTCGAAGATCAGCGAGGTCGCGCCGTTGGCCAGCGGGCCGTAGACGATGTAGCTGTGGCCCGTGACCCAGCCGACGTCGGCGGTGCACCAGTAGACGTCGTCCTCCTTGATGTCGAAGACGCACTCGTGGGTGTAGGACGCGAACAGCAGGTAGCCACCGGTGGTGTGCAGGACGCCCTTCGGCTTGCCGGTGGAGCCCGAGGTGTAGAGGATGAACAGCGGGTCCTCGGCGTTCATGCGCTCCGGCTCGCAGGTGTCGGGCTGGCCGTCGACCACGGCGTCGTACCAGCGGTCGCGCGGCATCTGCATGTCGACCGCGCCGCCGGTGTGGCGCACCACCAGAACGGTCTCGACCGTGGCCGTCCCCGGCAGCTTGAGCGCGGCGTCGACGTTCGCCTTCAGCGGCACCTTCTTGCTGCCGCGCAGGCCCTCGTCGGCGGTGATGATCAGCTTTGCGCCGCAGTCGCCCACGCGGTCGGCGATCGAGTTGGCGGAGAAGCCGCCGAACACGACGTTGTGCACGGCGCCGATCCGCGCGCAGGCGAGCATCGCCACCGCGGCCTCGACGATCATCGGCAGGTAGATGGTGACGCGGTCGCCCTTGCCCACGCCGAGGTTGCGCAGCGCGTTGGCGAGGCGGCAGACGCGCGCGTGCAGCTCGCGGTAGCTCACGCGTTCGGGCTGGCCCTCGGCATCGTCGGGCTCGAAGATCAGCGCGGTCTTGTCGCCGCGCGTGGCGAGGTGGCGGTCCAGGCAGTTGACGGTGACGTTGAGCTCGCCGTCCTCGAACCAGCGGATGCGGAAGTCCTCGCGGTCGAAGCTGACGTTGCGGACCCGCGTGGGCGCCTTCATCCATTCCAGCCGCTGCGCGATGCGGCCCCAGAAGGCGTCCGGGTCGCGGATCGACTCGGCGTAGTCGCGCTCGTAGTCGGCCTTGCGGACGTTGGCGCGTGCGGCGAAGTCCTCGGGGACGGGGTACAGATCGGTCATGGCGGTTCACCCTCCTGGAACGTGTCGACCCCAGTTTGCCGCATTGCAACGAAGGCCGGTTTAGACCTTGGTCTAGCCGCGGACGCCCATTCGACCAATGGCGAATAGGATGGTACGCCGATGCCCCGCAGCATCGTGCGGGGGCCATCCCGGGGGCGGATCCTCCGCGCCGGGCGGCTGGCCCGTGAGCGCCACCCTGGAGGGAACATGAGCGCATTCCCCGTCCCGATCGGGACCCGCCCTGGCAGGCCCACGCCTGTCCCCAAGCCCCCCCGCCGGCTGCTCGCCGCCGCCGTGATGGTGGCCCTTCTCGCGCCGGGGGCCGCCCTGGCGCAGACCGCGAAGGAGCGCGAACTGGAGGCCCGCGTGGCCGAGCTCGAGCGCCTCGTCGAGCAGCTCGTCGCCCGGCAGCAACCGGCCGGCGCCGGCGTGGCCGCGACCCCCGCCGAAGCGGGCCTGGCCCCATCGGCACCCGCCGCGGCCGCGGCCCCCGGCGAGGGCGGGCCGCGGATCCGGTCGACGCCGATCATGACCGCGGCCAGCCCCGGCACCACCTTCTCCTACGGCGGCATGATCAAGTTCGACGCCATGGCCACCGACACCAGCGACGGCCGCATCGCCGACGGTGGCGCCGGGCGCATGTTCTACCTGCCCTCGACCATCCCCGTGGGAGGCCCGGGCGCGGAGGGCGGCGACGCGTACTTCGACTCGCACGCCGCGTTCTCGCGCTGCTGGCTCGGCGCCGACCACGTCACCGACGGCGGCGACACGATCAAGGCGCTCATCGAGGTCGACATGTTCGGCGGTGGCAGCGCCAACCTCGGCAACGAGGCCTCCACCAACACCCACGGCGTGACCGTGCGCCACGCGTACGTCGGCTGGAACGAATGGCTGGCCGGCCAGACCTGGTCGAACTTCATGGACGTGGCGGCGCTGCCCGAGGCGGTCGACTTCGTCGGTCCGACGGACGGCACCGTCTTCGTGCGCCAGGCCCAGCTGCGCTACACGAAGGGCCCGTGGTCGTTCTCGATCGAGAACCCCGAGACCACGGTCACCCCGTTCGGCGGCGGCGCCCAGTTCCGCAGCGGCGACAACAGCCTGCCCGACTTCACCGCGCGCTATGTCACGAAGGGGAGCTGGGGCCACTTCTCGGTGGCGGGCCTGCTGCGCCAGTACAAGCTCGGCGACGCCGACGAGACCGGCGCCGCGGTCAGCGTTTCGGGCCGCTTCAACATCGGCGCCAGCGACGACATCCGCTACGCGGTCAACGCCGGCTCCGGCATCGGGCGCTACCTCGCCTTCGGCCTGGGCAGCGACGTGCTGGCCGACGCCAATGGCGACATCCACGCGCTCGACGGCTACGGCGCCTTCGTCGCCTGGCGGCACGCATTCACCCCGAAGCTGCGCAGCAACCTGATGTACTCGCGCGCCGAGTTCGACAACGACAAGGCCCTGACCGGCTTCGGCGTGACCGAGATGGCGCATTCGTTCCACGCCAACCTGATCTACTCGCCGTTCCCGAAGCTCGACATCGGCGCGGAGCTGATCTTCGGCCAGCGCTTCCTCGAGGACGACCGCGAAGGCGACCTGACGCGCGTGCACACGCACGTCAAGTATTCCTTCTAGCTGCAGGGGGGAACGAAGAAGGGGCGTGCACCAGGTGCACGCCCCTTTTCCTTTGCCGCTTCCGCGGGGCCTAGTGGGCCGCCGCGGTGGCGGCGCCGATGCCGGTCTCGCTGCGCACCCGGAGGGCGTCGAAGGCGGCGCGCTCGCGGTCGGCCCGCTTGCTGCGGTCGAGGACGGAGAACAGCCAGATCGAGAAGAACGCCAGCGGGATCGACAGGATGCCGGGGTTCGGGAAGGGGACGATGGCCTCGGCGAAGCCGAAGACGTCCACCCACACCGTGCTGCTCAGGGTCACCCAGGCGGTGGCCACGACCAGGCCGACGAAGCCGCCGATGGTCGCGCCGCGCGTGGTGCAGCCGCGCCAGGCGATCGAGAGCACCAGCACCGGGAAGTTGGCGCTGGCGGCGACCGCGAACGCCAGGCCGACCATGAAGGCCACGTTCTGGTTCTCGAACACGATGCCGAGCAGGATCGCGATCACCCCCAGGGTCACCGTGGAGATGCGCGAGATCCGCATCTGCTGCTTCTCGGTGGCCCGGCCCTTGGCGAAGACGTTCGCGTACAGGTCGTGCGAGATCGCCGCCGCGCCGGCCAGTGCCAGGCCCGCGACCACCGCCACGATCGTGGCGAAGGTGACCGCCGCCAGGAAGCCGAGCAGCAGGCTGCCGCCGACCGCGTTCGCCAGGTGCACCGCGACCATGTTGGTGCCGCCGATCAGCCCGTTGATGATGTCGATGTTGCCGTCCGGCCCCGTGGCGAAGAACTCCGGGTGCTGCCACAGGAGGGCGATGCCGCCGAAGCCGATGATGAAGGTCAGCAGGTAGAAGTAGCCGATGAACGAGCTGGCCCAGATCACCGACTTCCGCGCTTCCTGCGCGTTCGGCACCGTGAAGAACCGCATCAGGATGTGCGGCAGGCCGGCGGTGCCGAAGGCCAGGGCGATGCCGAGCGACAGCGCGTTCAGCGGGTTGCCGCTCACCTGCGAGCCCGGGGCCATGATCGCGACCTGCGTCGGGTGCACGCGCACCGCCTCGGCGAGCATGGTGTCGGGGTTGAAGCGGAACGCCATCAGCACCAGGAAGGCCATCAGGGTCGCGCCCAGCAGCATCAGCACCGCCTTGATGATCTGCACCCAGGTGGTGGCGGTCATGCCGCCGAAGGCGACGTAGACGATCATCAGCGCGCCCACGATCACCACCGCGAGCTCGTAGCGGATGCCGAACAGCAGCACGATCAGCTTGCCGGCGCCCACCATCTGCGCGATCAGGTACAGCGCGATGATCAGCAGCGAGGCGCTGGCCGCGAGCACGCGCAGCGGCGTTTCCGACAGCCGGTACGAGGTGACGTCGGCGAAGTTGTAGCGGCCCAGGTTCCGCAGCCGCTCGGCGATCAGGAACATCACCACCGGCCAGCCGAACAGGAACCCGATGGCATAGATCATGCCGTCGAAGCCGCTGACGTAGACCATGCCGGCGATGCCCAGGAACGAGGCCGCCGACAGGTAATCGCCGGCGATCGCCAGGCCGTTCTGGAAGCCGGAGATGCCACCACCGGCGGTGTAGAAGTCGGCCGTGGTCTTGGAGCGCCGTGCGGCCCACCAGGTGATGCCCATCGTGGCGACGATGAACACCAGGAACATCACGACGGCCGGCGTGTTGGCCTGGGCTTCGCCATTGCCCTGCGCCAGCGCCACGCCCGGCAGCAGGCCCAGCATCGCCAGGAAAAGCAGGGAACGGATCATGTCGCGTCCTCCACAATGGCGCGGATCAGCGGATCGAACACTTTGTTGGAGACCTGCACATAGGCCGCGATCATCACCACCGCACTGCCCGCCACCAGCGTGGCCGTCAATACCCCGATGCTGGTCGTGAAGCCGGCGCCGCTCGGCCGTGCAAACAACTCCGGTACGAAGGCCAGGGTCAGGATGAACCCGGCGTAGATCACCAGCATCACCACGAAGAACACCAGACTGATCGCATTGCGCTTGCGTACCAGCTGGTGATATTTCGGGTTGGCCAGCACCCGTGCTGTCACATCATCAGTTCGAGAACCCATTGCCTGTCTCCCTCGGAAATTCCCTGTTTCTGGATCGGTGTCCGCGTCCACCCCGGCGGACACGCAGTTCTGGATGGTGTGTGCCGGAATGTACGGAGCATGAAAACCCGATCACAGACGACCTTGGTAGAACGACTTTGGTCGTAGGACACAGC